>DASYBJ010000547.1:0-10027 GCA_036500845.1 Acidobacteriaceae bacterium | reverse complement strand
CGCGGGCACTCGACGACTATCTGAATGAGGCCACCGAGCGGATTATTCGTGAGGAAGTCTTCGGCGATGCCGAGGAGGCGGAGGAGCGGACTGAAGCTCCCTCCCAGCAATCAGATTCTCATTTGAAGTAAAAGGTTGAGGTCGTGCGAGGGAGGAAAGAAACCTCTTCTCTTCTTCGTCAGGCTCTTCGACCGCGATTACGCCTGCATTGTCACCCGCGCTATGACAAGGCCAAGCCAGCCCGCGGAACCAAAAATCCGGGGGTAGAGAGCGGTGGTTTCCCACCCTACGCGCCGAAAAGCGTGGCGCGTAGAATGGGGCACCCAACGTCTGCGGCCGGATAGCGGCTATGACGAGTTTCATGAGCGAAGACTGCACGTCGCTTCATCCAGAACTCCGCCTGATTCAAAGCTGGGTTAAAACCCCTCGAGATATTTTCAAGCATTTGCGGCACGACTAAAAGTCATGTCCTGATACGAAGCTGGGGTTAATCAGAGCTTCCTTAAAAATCAGGGGTAGAGAGCTGTGGTTTCCCACCCTACACGCCGAAAGACGCGGCGCGTAGAATGGGGCACCCTGGGTCGGTGGTTTGGTCGGAAAAGACTCAAAAACATGCGGCTCCCACCGGAGGCTAGTTCTGGGGTGGCTCATTCCCGGAGGCAACAGACCCGCTTTCAGGGCGGCTGCGCCTGTCGCTAAACTCATAACTAAGCGCCTCACGCTGATTTTTATCATGCAGGTCTCTGATCACCACTGGTGCTTTCCTGAAGTAAGCAGCGGAAGGCGATTAAGGGTTCTGTCGGCACTTTCCGCTTTATTTCTGCCTGTGCGATTCTCTCTTGGAAATCTGCGGGGAATAACTCAGCCGCGCTCGTGTTGCTGTAAAGGACCTTCGTACCGATACCGACACCAGCCCGACCGGAGAAGATTTGGCCATTGGCACACCTCCTCTTTATTCCAGACTGCGGTATTAAGAACCCCGCCCTATCGCAATTCCAACTGGCATTGCGGACGTCAAGATAGCAGCCTTTACTATCTAGGAACCTCGAAGACCAGAATAAGAGCGCTATCTCCAAAATGAATATTCTTTGAAATTGCGGCTACTTTACTAGGATTTAACGCTCCTTTAAACATGAGCATATTCATATACTACATACCACGGCGAAAGTCGCGCTTTCTAGGAAGCATGCTTCTGCCCGTGAAAAGAGTGAGGCTTTCTTGGTTGGTTCTTATCGGTTCTTTGCTTTCATTTCCCCCAGTTCTACTGTGCGCGTCCTACCTCTCACCCTTCTAGCCCTGATGGCTTCCCCTTTAACGCTCCATGCGCAACAGGATCGCGGCTCCATCGCCGGTGTTGTAACAGACATCAGCAAGGCCGCACTGCAGGGCGCTCGCGTCGAGATTGCGCCTGCGACAACTCCATCCGGTAGCGCTTCGGCGCCCGCGGCATCGGTTCCGAATCGGGTCACGCCCGTAGAGACCGCAACCACAAACCAGGGAGGCGATTTCATCCTGTCTGGCGTGGCGCCCGGCCACTATACGCTGAAGGTCTCTTACCTGGGCTTTCAAACCTACACCGCAGATGTAGATGTCACTGCTGGCAATATAACGAACGTTTCGCCACAACTCTTACTGCCGTCTGCCAGCGAAAGCGTGACTGTCCAACCGGAGCGCGAGGTCGGCGAAGCCGAAGCCCTGAACGTTCAGCGGACAGCACTCAACATTGTGCAGGTGCTGCCTTCTGAGGTCATCAACAGCCTGCCCAACGTAAATATTGCAGATGCCATTGGCCGCATGCCGAGCGTTTCGGTCGAACGCGACGAAGGTGAGGCAAAGTACATTCAAATTCGCGGCACGGAACCGCGCTTGAATAACATCACGATCGATGGCATTCAGGTGCCATCGCCGGAGAACGTGCGGAACGTGAAGCTGGATACGATCCCGGCGGATCTCGTGGAATCGATCCAGGTCAACAAGACACTCACCGCGAACATGGACGCTGACGGTATCGGCGGATCGGTGAACCTGGTAACGCGGCAGGCAACAGATGAGCCCTACTTCGCAGTAGAAGGGCTATATGGGCACACGCCGATTAACGGAGGGCGGGGCTCGCACCAAGTATTTGCCACCTATGGTCGCCGCTTCCTCGCGGACAAAAAACTGGGCGCTCTGATCACCGGAAGTTACGATTGGAACGGACGCGGCATTAACGACATTGAGCCCTCGCAGGCCGTGAACAATATCGTTGTGGTCAATTCCGATGGCTCTACGACCCCAACCGGGCAGACGGTAAATGCACCGAACTCCCTCGACATTCGCGATTACTTTTACGACCGTTCGCGTTATGGGCTGGGCGGTTCCCTGGACTACAAGTTCAACGACAAGACGACGGCTTACCTCAAGGGGCTCTTTGCGTACTTCCATGATTATGGGGAAGACAGTATCAACAGGCTCAGCGTCGGCAACTTTACTTCACCCACAACGACGGACAATTCCGGCAATGCGCAATACCAGAATGTCTACCGGCGACCCACCCAGGAGATCTGGAGCGTTTCGACAGGCGGCCAGCACGACTTCGGCACTTCCGCGTTGAACTTGCGCGCCGCGCTCTCCCAGGCCAGTCTGACGGGCGGCTTCGATACCTTCGCCTTTAATGGTCCGGCCGCGGCAACAGACGCAGCGGGCAACACCTTACAGAACGGCGTAGGGTATAGGTACAGTAACCAAGATATCTTTGTGCCAAAATTGACACCGGTGGTGACACCAGGGAACGTCAGCATCTACGATCCCACGCAATACTCACTGAACAACATCAACTTCCAAGACAACCACACCTTCGAGCGCGACGCCGTAGGGCAGGCCGACTATTCGAAAAATTACATCAGAGGCGCAAAGTTTGGCACCTGGCAAATTGGTTTCAAGATCCGTGACGTGATCAAGAACCAACTCTACAATCAGTCGACGGCGAGCGGTCCCGCTCCTTCGCTTAGCAACTTTCTGACGAATAGAGGACAAGGGAACAATTTCTACTTCGGGCAATACCAGGCCGGCCCGCAGTCCAAGGCGACCAACATCCTCGCCTACTACAACGCAAACCGCGGTGCGTTCACCATCAATCCGGAAACGGCAACCAACCTCCAGAACGACTGGAAGGTCAACGAGCGAGTTTACGCCGGGTATGCGATGAACGCCCTCACACTCCATCGCTTTCGCCTGTACACGGGTCTTCGTGTGGAAGGGACCACGGAGGCTGTACGCGGATTTGAGCCTGATGCCGCGAACAATATCGTGCCGGTCAACCTCAGCAGTTCGTACACTTACTTCCTGCCCAGCGCAAGTCTGCAGTACAACCTCGGCGACTACACTGACTTTCGCGTCGCCTACAGCATAGGCCTTGCGCGTCCGAACTATGGGGACTTGGCTCCGTACCTGACGTACAATCCCGCGAATACAGACACTGCCGTTAACCCAGCTCTGACAGCGGGCAACCCTAACCTGAAACCGACCTGGGCCCACAACATTGATCTGCTAGGCGAGCACTACCTCAAAAATATCGGCGTAATTCAGGGTGGAGTGTTTTACAAGATGCTGTACAACTACATCGCCACCTCGGCGAGGACGGTTCAGTACCAGGCGCCCGGCACCACAGCTCCGGCGACCTACTACGAAACTTCACCCTTGAATATCGGAGCGGCTCACATTATCGGATTTGAGGCTAGCTGGGAGCAGCGCCTGAACAGGCTGCCCGGCGCTTTGTCGGGCACCGGATTCCGTGCCAACTACAGTTATACAACTTCCGTCGCCGGCCTGCCCGGGAGATCCGACCATCCTTCGCTGCAGCGGACAGCGCCCAATAACTATAACTTTGACGTGACCTATGATAAGTACAACATCTCGGCACGCATGGGCATTACCCATAATGATGCTTATTTATGGTCGTACGCGTACCAGGACGGAACTCCGATCCTCGGCACGCCGTCTACTCCGACGCCAGGTGGCATCCACGGGCCTTTGTCAGACACCTATATCTACCCGCACACCCAGGTAGATGCTCAGGTGAGTTACGAGTTACCGAGAGGGCGCGGCGTCAGCGTGGTTGCTCAGTTCCTTAATCTCGATAACGAGGTCTTTGGTTTCTACAATGGGAGCGAGCAACATCCCATTCAGCGCGAGTACTACTGGCCGACGTTTACATTCGGACTACGTTGGACCCAGCGTGCCGAGCGTGGGACGGTCTTCCGCCAGTAGATGTGCATCAAGAAACCGCACTTCAATCACCGGGATGTCTGTATGGGTCGATAACTGGCGCGGTGTTCCGTAAGTTCCGCCTATTTGTTGCTCTCCGTTTCCTTTGAGAGTGCCTCACTAACCGAACCATAAATCCGTTTCCAGCTCCCGCCACTTCAAACCCAGCGTGCGAATTTCTCGCGCTGGGTTTTCCTGTCTGCTGCCTGCCAAGGGTTATGAGACTTTCAGCCTTCGCCTTGACGTATATGCTCGGCTTTGTTCCCACGCGTATTCGCCTGCGGCCGTATTTCGAGATTGGCGGTGGAGTGTTCAGTGCGGTCATCAACCCTGGGGTCACCCCACAGCGTATTACGAATGGAGCGCCGGAGTTTCTCAGTGGCCTCGACATCCGCCTCACCGACTCTGTTGACCTTCGAGCAATCGAGTACGGCGCGGCCGCCGGCCCCTCTAGCAACGGCAGAACGAGTGGGGTAGGGTTTCTCGATGCTGGATTCGTCTACCACTTCCATCCCGCTCAACCAGCCAGCGAGCCGAAACACTAATGCAGTAAACAGGTGAAGTCACTCATAACGCCGTCTTAAGGGGAGTTCGATGCACAGACCCCGTATCAGTGCCGTCCCCTTCCTATTCACACTTCGATCGACACGAAGCCGCTTTTCTGGGCTATGCTCTGGAGGAGGATTCATGAACAGAAACGACATTGTTCTCACGATCGACGCTGAGATCGCACAGTTGCAACAGGCGAAGGCACTCTTGACTGGTACATCCAGCGATACTAAACCAGGGCGGCGGACGGCTAGAGCTGGGAGCGGCAAAGCGACCAGCTTCAATCCCCCGAACTTTGATGCCAAGCCCAGAAAGCGCCGCGCGCTGAGTGCCGCAGCTCGTGCAAGGATAGCCGCTGCGCAGAAGGCTCGTTGGGCCAAGTTCAAGAAAGCCGCCCAGTGAAAGGGGCTGGCTGCTCAAGACCGAAAACTCCCGTAGCTTGCGCATCAGGAAAGGCAGTACAGATGGGGTTGCCGTGATACGAGGCATTTTCCAATGGATCGCTTTGGCGGGCGGTCTCGGCATTCTCGGGATCTGTGGCAGGTGGATGGTGCACCGACGCGTTTGGAATCCGCATTCCCGATCAAATGAGAATGAAGCGATGCGGCGTCACGTCAACCGAAACTATGACTAAAGAGGCCCAGCTTCGGTGGCGAGTGGTTTCAACAGGCCTTGCGGGCAATCTGCCTCAGACACTCGGCGTTTCCCGCTCAATTTAGGATGCAAGTCTCTGTGAAGGAGAGGTGGCGCAGTAGAGTTCCTGATCCGTAACTTTGTGGGAAGCCGGATGTGTCTCATGCTGGGTCGGCACTCTGTTCTCGGTTCATAGCTTGGAGTAATAGCTCAAATGCGCGTTTCCCCATCACATGGGTCGATTGCGATACCGCTCCCTGCCTGCTGGGGTTGGGGAGTATGCGCTTGAGTGGATTCGTTACTTGGCAAGTTCTAACAGCAGGCCTGCAACTTCGTCAGGCTTGTCAAGCATGGCATCATGCCCAGATTCAATGGTGCGGAGTGTCCAGCCCGGAACCTGTTGCAATTTGTCGTAGAACTGCCGAAAAGGACTGGGACCCCAGGCTGAAGCCAAAGCAAAGACTCGCTGCTTAACCTTAAGATGATTCCCGTGCAGTCGGATACCCTCAGTCATGGTTGCGAGGGGTTGTGGAGTACACATCCTGTCTACCCATGTACGGTCTTGGTCATTCACCTGCAATACCTCTGCTGGAATAGGGGGAACTCTATAGCCTTCATACCGGGCCACCCCTTTGACGATAGAAAGCTGTGCTGCTTCAGGTGAAAGCGCGACGATCGAATCTCCATCTTCAGGAACCCAGGCGTCAAGGTATACGAGAGCACAGATGCGCTCATGCAGTTGGTCTGCGACCGCGCTGATGATCATTCCCGCGTAGGAGTGGCCACATAGGATGATGTCGTTCAACTCTTCGAACTTGATGACGTTGACTATATCCAGAATATTTGTCGAGAGGTTTACGCTTGCATTGAGTTGGTGACTGCGCTCTCCCAAGCCGGTCATGGTCGGAGTAAATACATCATGCCCCGCTAAACGAAGGTGCCGCGCTACACGCTTCCAAGTCCATCCGCCGTGCCATCCGCCGTGTACTAAAACAAAGTTCGCCATGAATCTCCAGTTATATCAATTATTTTCTGTCAACAATCCGGTGTTGCTGTATTCGTCTCCGACATTTAAAGAATGCGGTTCTCTCGATTAGGAGGCGATGTGTTCACCCAACCAATCAAGGACGAAATCAGCGATCTGATCGCTATTGCGTTCCATCATCATCATATGGCCATTACCATTGATATTTTGATCAGGTAGCCATGCAAGGCGAGTCGCGACACCACACTCTGCGAGCCAAGATCCGAGCACCTTATCTACGGCGCGTGGATGTTCGAGATCGTCGCTACCGGTCACAATCATCACGGGCTTGTCCGCAAAAAAAGTAGTATTTTGAATGCGTACCTGTGACATACGAACATTCAGCCGCTCGTACAACAAGCGTGAACCTACCGGCGTGAGTAAGCTCGCATAGGCATCGATCCGTTCTCGGGGAAACTGTTGGCTACTTCCAATTAACTTGTCTTCAACAAATGATCGATCAGGGTAAATAGCCCCCCGTTTATTCAATGTCAAGGTTCGGAAGGGGGTGCGAAGGACGACGGTGTCGTCCGTTTCCGAGAGGACCTCCGGGGCGGGCTGGATGTTGCCAGGAGGGCCGGGCGCGACTCCGATAATGGCGGTTATCTGGTTTCCACAGAGTTCCGCGATGCGCCACCCTAAGGCGCCCCCCATGGAATGATTCACCAGCGCTACTGGACCTGGGAGGTCTGCGATCATGGAGGCCAACCCCTGACAAACCATTTCCCCGGTGAGCGTGTCCAGATTGAGTGCGCCGCTACGCCCATGGCCAGGCCAATCGGGAACGATAACCGGATAGCCACGTCGGACAAAGCGATATGCCCAGCCGGGGCGTTCGTCGGCGGTCATCAAATAACAACTGCCAGTGTGGTTCCCTCCATGCAACATCACCACATGCGGTCGCCTGGCAGGTGGGTGAGGTGTCAGCCGATCAAAGTAGACCGGCGCGGGAGAGTATTTAAAACCCGCGCTGTGGCTGAAGGTCGTCTCATGGCTCAAGTGCAGAACTCCTCTATGTCTATAAAAGGACACCTCAAGACGCTATTTTTTCCAGCTGTGCGCACGTACTGCGTCGCTGGCAATGCTTCTTGAAATTACATGCCGTTACCCATCCAAAGACGAAGTTGCAATGTGTGCCGGCCCGAAACGAAGGTCGCTCTTCGGAACCCCAGTTGGAACAATCAGCGGCCACTGTGACCACTTATCCCGAACTTACCGGAAGTTACCCATGATTGAATCAGTCGAATCGTTTCTCCTGAGTGCCTGGTTAGAAAGCGGAACGGATGGTGCCGCCATCGACTCGCAGTACCGCGCCGCTGACATAATCGGCGTGAGGGCTTGCCAGATAGGCGACTGCGGCGGCGATCTCCTCGGGACGTCCAAGTCGGCCGACATCGTTAGGCACCATGTCCCGTACGCACCCGCGTTCAATCTCTTCCCACGCTTCTCCCCATCCATGCCGGGGTGCAATCTCGGTCAGGAGTTGCTTGACGGCTGGAACGAGGATCGCGCCGGGAGCAACTACGTTCGAGGTAATACCGGAGTCTTTTAGTTCCCGAGCAAGTGACACCGCGAGGTTGTGGCGGGCGGCGAGCGAAGCGTTATAGTCAGGCTGCATCGGGACTGGCTGCTGTGCCAGACCGCCGCCAATCTGAATCACGCGCCCCCAGCCGCGTTCGCGCATCGTGGGAACGATGCGTTGGATCATGCGAACGGCGGAGAGGACGTTGACCTCATACGTTTCCATCCATTTCTCTGGCGTGGCTGTCCTCCAGTTCAGATGGTGATAATAACCGGCATTGTTGACCAGAATGTCGATGACTCCACCCGCGAGAGCTTTTTGAGCGACCGCATCCGCACCGGCATCGGTAGCTAGGTCGCCGACAGCAATTTCCGCCTGTCCTCCCGCCGCGACAATCTCGTCGGCGACGGAAACGGCACGGCTTTCGTTCCGTCCATTCACGACGACCGCGGCACCCTCTGCCGCCAGCAGTTTTGCGATTGCTTCGCCAAGGCCAGCCGTCGATCCTGTTACCAGTGCGCGCTTCCCCTTCAGTCTCAAATCCATAAATACCCTCCCGGAGCCGTCACACATGACCTTGCCACAATCCACTAGATGACCCTGATTTTCTATGATTCTGAAAATGGATGAGCTATCAGACCAGCATGCTGCTTACCGTACACAACGTTCCGTCTCTTAAGGTCTCTCCATGTTGGCCAAAGAGGTCAAGCCGATTGGGATTAAAGTGACATTATTGAACCTGGTAGCTTCCAGCCTGACTTTGCCGGGCCGCCCACAATGATCAATACTGAACGGCCTGAATACAAATCCACAGTTGGAGCCGCAGTTCGGTTCCAGCGTTATTTCAATGGCAATTAGCCGTGAGATTCCGCCCCAGGCCGCTGAGCATCCGGGAGTTTGCTACTGCTAATCAGTCCCAAATGATGTAAGACTTCTGTTGCTGCCTGATGAGCGGACCACGCTGCGGGAAATCCCGCATAAGCGGCGGCTTGTAGAATCGTCTCTTCAATCTCACGGACAGTTAGTCCGTTCCGAATGCCGATTTCGATATGGTTCTTCAACTCCGCCGTCTGTCGCAGCGCGATGAGAATCCCGATGGTAACAAGACTGCGTTCTTTGCGTTCCAACCCCTCGCGACTCCAGACACTCGCGTATACGAAATCCACTGCGACACTCACAAGAGCAGAACCAAAGTTGTTCTCCTCTATCGTCTGTCGCATAGCCGCTGCTCGTTGCGGATTTCGAATCTCGGAGAAGAGTTGAAGACCGCGCTCAGTAAGTTCATTCATGTTCTCTCCATGCGGCAACGTATGCCCGCAGAATACAGTATTTGCGGAGGCCAACCACAAAGTCGGCCTCCTAAGTTCGCGTGCACATCTCTAATGGCTTGAAAGCTGCTCGTGATTACAGGATGTCACCCAACACAGCTTTCGGTTCGACGTATTGTTCGAACCCAAAGACCCCATACTCGCGACCGATCCCCGACTGTTTGAAGCCACCAAATGGAGCTAGCGGGTCGTGTCCCAGGAAGTTGATGAGCACTCTGCCGGCATCAATCTGCTCAGCAATACGATTTGCTCGTTCGATATTCGCAGACGATATGAATGCATGGAGGCCGTAGACTGTGTCGTTCGCAATTCGAATCGCCTCTTCATCAGTTCTATAGGTGAGCATACAGATGACTGGCCCGAATATTTCCTCCTGCGCGATCCGCATGTCATTTGTAACGTTGACGAAGACAGTGGGTTTGACGAAGTTACCATCCTCCAACCCATTTGGATGACCGAGGCCGCCTACCAATATTTCGGCTCCTGCATCGATCCCAAGCTGAATGTAGTTTTGAACGCGCTCATACTGTTTCTTGCTGACCAATGGTCCCACCGTAACGCCATCTGTGCGTGGATCACCCACCTTGACTTGCTCGACAGCGGCCTTGATCAGGCTCTTGATCTTTTCCGATCGTTCTTCGGGCACCAGGAGCCGTGTACCTGCGATGCATGCTTGGCCACTGTTTGCGAAGCCGGCGGCTATAGCCAGTGGGATAGCCTTGCTCA
>DASYBJ010000546.1:0-13218 GCA_036500845.1 Acidobacteriaceae bacterium | reverse complement strand
CGGTGAGCGCTACCAAGCGGGAGTCCGGATATCGACCGGATTCGCCGAGTCCGCGGTCAACGAAATCATCGCGAAACGGATGGCGAAGAAGCAGCAGATGAGGTGGAACCGTTACACTGTTCAGCGTTTCATCGACGTTCGCATTCACGTGCTCAACAGGACTCTCGAAGATGCATTCCGCCATTGGCACCAAGGCTTTCGACCGATCCCAACTCTCGCCCATGGAGCGATCTCAGCTTGACCACCCCACAACTTTGCATGCTCTCACTGCATCTTTGGATGCTCTGCCTTGCCCAGAGGACCCGATAGAACCGCATGTCCAATCCTATCAATGCTTCGTGCTCCATCGCCGCAGTGTAGGAGCGTGGAATCCCTGCGCTGCCGGCCGCGCTTGTCTACTGATTTGCTGAGGATTCTACGCATTAAGCAAAAACGACAAGTCCCATGTAGTCCAGCCGCAGCGGTTGGGCGACCGGATAGACACCATATTGCCGGGCCAGTTCCACCGCCACCTGCCACAGCGATTCCGGCAACTTCGTCCTTCGCGGTTGATTACTTCGAAACTGCTCCAACTGGCGTTGAAGCTGCATGATTGGCTCGGGAATGGGCGATGTGCTTTTGCGGCTCAACAGCAGCCGTCCTTGGCGGCTGATTGAACTTAACCAGTATTCCGCTCATGTCGACAACGTTGTGGAGAATGACCGCGGAGGCGACGAGAAACAGCTTGTTCCTTTCACTGGAGCTAGGGTTGGGCCTCGTAGACAGCAAATTGCTTGGCATCCATAGCGATGGAGACTTTGCCTTGGCTCACCTGCGCTCTACCCGCTTCGAATAGAGCTTTCAGAGCAGTACAGCCGTCCAGCGCGGTGTTTTCACTATCCAGCTGAATGGTACGTGGTTTGTCGGAGTTGTTGACGACGATTAGCAGTGGCTGCTCGGCCGGAACGCGAGGCAATGGGGAGCAACCGCGGTCCAGATGTCGCGCCCGTACGTAGGCGAATGCACTATCATCGACAAAAATGTCCTGTTGCTGAGCACTCTGTAGCAAGGGATGAGCACGGCGCATGGCGAGAAGATCACTCACCCATTGATGAACGCCATTCTGTTCTTTGGTTCTACCTTGGGCCGTGAACGCATCCTGTGCATCTCCGGGGAAGCCCCCGGGGAAGTCGCGGCGGTTGTCCGGATCTTCGCCTCCCTGCATTGCGATTTCATCGCCGGAATAGATTTGTGGCATTCCTCGCATCGTAAGGAGCAGTCCGAAGGCAAGCTTGAGCTCGGCGGGAGTGGCCCCAGGCTCGGAGAGAAATCGTTTGGTGTCGTGGTTGCCTTCAAACGGGACGAGGCGCTCCGGATGGGGGTAGAGAGAATCCTGGCGAAACGATTTGGCCAAGCGTTTCATAGATTCGCCATGAATCAGTGTCGCCCGAAGGCTGAAGTACATGGGAAAGTCAAAAGGGGTATCCAAGCCCGTATCAATTCCGGCATGACTCGCTCCACCCGCGAAATAAGAGACAAGATCGGGATCTTGGTTGAAGATTTCGCCTACAGTTGTAAGCCTCGGATAAAGGGCGTGCAATTGCGCGTGAAAATCGCGCCAGAAGCTACGGTCGACGTAAGGAAAAGTGTCCAGCCGAAGTCCGTCGAGCCCGGCAGATTCAATCCACCATACAGCGTTCTGAATTAGGTACTTGCTGACGAGAGGATTCTGCTGATTCAGATCGGGAAGGACATTGGCGAACCAGCCATGAACGGGCGGGATGCGGTCGCGATCAGAGCCATGCGGGTCGACGATGGCAGAGAAGTCTGCGGACGCCTCGATATGCTTTGCAGCGCTCCCGTGAAACCAGTCCGGAGCTGGTTCTTCTGTGACCCAGGGATGAGCTGGGCCGACATGGTTTGGAACGGTATCGAGCACGAGTTTAATGCCGTGGGCGTGCAGCTCGTCTGCGAGGTGCTTATAGTCGGCCAAGCTGCCGAGATGCGGATCGACGGCGTACATATCTGTAGCACTGTAGCCGTGGTAGGTATTGCCGCTATGATTCGCGCTGTTATCGTATAGGGGAGTAACCCAGACTGCAGTGATCCCGAGCTGCTGGAGGTAGTTAATGTGCTGTTCTATCCCCTTGAGATCGCCGCCATGGTAGGCGCGGGCCGCCGACCGGTCGTAGGTGCCGGCCGCTCCATGGGGCGGGTCATTGGTCTTATCTCCATCCGCAAAGCGGTCGGGCATTATCAGGTAGAGTACGTCTGCGGACGCGAAACCGGCGAAGCCAGAAGTCGCCGGCCGGCGCGCCGCTAGCGGGAAGGAATGACTGGCGCTCCCAACGCGGGTGTGCACATTGATGGTAAGAGATTGAGGCGACGCGTGAGCAGTGTCGAGCCACAGAAAGGCCCAGCGGCCGTTTGCCGAAATCTGCTTACGCGCGATCGCTACGTTCTTCCCGGCGACGTTGAAGGTGGCGTGATCGAATGCTTCCCCGTGCAGCAGCAGCATGGGTGACGGTAGTCCGACCCACCAGTTAGGCGGATCTATTTGTGAGATTACTGGAGCCGAGGTTTGAGCTAACGCAGAGGCACAGAGCCCAACCAGCGTGACGACCGTAGGTAAAAATCGCAAGATGACCATAGGAATTGAATCACGATAGGGCAAACGCCGCGGATTGGGGTGTCCCCGGCCCCGCGGCGTTCCGACGAAAAACACCTCCTAGAACATGAAGCGCACGGCAAGCTGAATCTGCCGTTCGGAGCTTTGCCGTGTGCTGGTCACTCTGCCTGCATTCGGGTCGGTGAGACTGGCAACGGGATTGGTGAAGGCTGGCGTATTGGTGATGTTGAAAGCCTCGCCACGCAATTGGGTTTTGACGCGCTCGGTAAGGGAGAGTTCCTTGAACACGGACAAATCCATGTCTGTGAATCCGGGGCCATAAAGTGAGTTACGTGCAACGTTCCCCTGCTGGCCGTCTGCGCTTGCTCCACCCGGTTGTGAGTATACAGATGGATTGAACCACAAACCGCTGATGCTACGTGGTTGAATCAGTATTCCCTTTTGGATAGGCCGCTGGGAGAAATTCCCCCCGTAGTCGGGATACTGCACAGTAAATGGCTGGCCACTTTGCAGTTGCACCAGACTGTTGACCTGCCACCCCCCCGCGATCAGGTCGAGCCCCCGACCCCAGTGGCTGCCGAATGTTTTTCCGCGGCCGAAGGGGAGCTCGTACAGATTGCTGAACGCGAATACGTTGCGCTGATCAAACAACGAATTGCCATAATTGAGACTGTGATGGTTGAAAATCAGTGAATTTGGCGTAAAGAAACCAAAGAGCCCATCGGAATCATCCAGAGCATGCGACCACGTATAGGAGGCAGTGGAGGTTAGCCCATGGGAGAAACGATGGTTGAACTGGACTTGCAGAGAATTATAGTTGGCCACGCCGTCATAGAGGTCGTAGTTGATCTGGCCGAGAGCGGGGAAGGGTTTGCCCCCGCCACCTAGCTGAACGGAATTGTAGTTGTAGGCAGTGGTGAGGTGACGCACGAGATTGCCAACATACCCGAGCGTAAAGACGTTGTTTGCTCCGATCTGCTGTTGTATTTGAAGATCGAACTGTTGCACGGCGGGGATTTTGTTATTGCGATTGGTAGCGATTATGTTGATACCTGCCGGCGGCGAATTTGGATTGAAGTTTGGGAAGCCCGGCTGCGGCAGAGCAGCGGTGGCAACAAGGTTGTTGTTGTTGTTGAGCGGCCCTTGGCCGGTGAAAGTGATTCGGTAACCATTGTTGGCACTATAGCCAACGCTTCCTCCGAAAGGTACCTGCTGGCCAAACTGATTGTCGATACCACCGCGATCAATGAAATAGAAGATACCGTATCCGCCGCGCACTACCGATTTGCCATTTCCGCGAAGATCATAGGCAAAGCCAATTCGCGGACCAAGGTCTCCGTACTCGGTGTTGATGATGGAGCGGGGTACGCCGTTGACTCCGGCAAGCTCAATCGTGCCGGTATTGGGATTGAGCGCCGATTGCCGATTGTGTTCCTCCGTGGGATACGTCAGGATGTCATAGCGGAAGCCTAGGTTGAGCGTGAGCTTGCGCGATGCTTGCCAATTGTCTTCGGCATAGACGCCAATCTCGTAGTTTTGGGTTCCAAAGAAGCCGGTCTGCGCGCCAATGCTGTAGGTATCAGTGAATCCAACCAGAAGCTCCGAGACGTCGTAGCCGGTAAAATCTCCATTGCCTAGCTGGAAATAGCCCTTGCCGGCAATGGGGCGGAAGAAAGCGATATTGCGGCGGATATCGCTTGCGCCAAATTTCAAATTGTGGGCGCCGTGGGTCCAGGCGACGGCATCGTTGAGCTCGTAGGTATTCTCAGGAACAGCGTAGGTTCCATAGTCGCCTGTGTATTCAAGCTGATTGCCTTGACCCCCAATCAACGCACCACCACCGAGCTGCGGCGTGCGGTTGGCATTCACGATACCGAGAGCAGCCGAGATCGGTTGGTTGCTGAACACCGGCACATTGCTGAGAGTGTAGCGGTTGTAGCCGGCGCGAAACTCATTGATCACGGACGGCGTGAAGACGTGATCGTACCCTAGCGCATATCCGCGAGCATGGACGTTGTTGGAGCCGGATGCGAAACCTGCGGGAAGGGCCATGAACTCCGAACTGCGGGTGAATTGGCTGTTGTCATAAGAAAAGCGTGCGAACAAAAGGTCCGCCGCCGACGCGTTCCAATCCAGCCTGACGTCAAACGTATTGTAGTGACGAACGTCCTGCCGGATGGTCCGGTAATTGTTCTCCGTGCCATTCTGGGTGCCGGGAACATTGGGCAGCGGGTAAGCATTGAGGTAGTTGACCGCCGCTTTGTTGAGCCGTCCACCTGGTATCACGTTGCCGCTGAAAGGAGCGCAAGTCAAAGGGTCATAGATTGCGCCGGCTACAAGGTTTGCGGAGGTCACATTCGGGCATGCCGAGGGTGGACCGGTTGTGCCCTTTTGACCGAGCAATTCAGTAAAGTTTCCTTGGCGCATCAGCGAGGTTGGCACGGTGACCAATTGTGCGTTAAGCGGCTGGCTTTCCCGGTCTCCTTGATAGTCACCAAATAAAAACAGCTTGTCCTTTAGGATGGGGAACCCAACAGCGCCCCCAAACTGGTTGCGCTTGAATGGGAGTGCAGGAGTGGCGCTGGCCCCGAGGAAGCGGTAGTTAGGGTTAGCATCGAACGCACTGTTGCGAGCGAACTCAAAGGCCGAGCCGTGGATCGCGTTGCCGCCCGATTTGATCGAGGACTGGACAATCGCGCCGCCGGCCCGCCCGTACTCGGCCGGTGCCGTGCTGGTGTTGACGCGGAATTCTTCGGTAGCATCGATATTAGGGAAAAACACGAGCGTGTTGACGAGCCCCTCGTTGTTATCAATGCCATCAAGTAAAAAGTTATTGGCTTGTGGACGCAGTCCGTTGTTGGAAAGCGAGCCGCCGCCCGAGGAGGAATTGCGAAACGTCTCGGCGTCACCATTGACGCCGCTGGCTGCGTTCCCGTAGTTACCGCGCGTGACGCCTGGAGTCAGTAAGGCAAGCTGGGTGAAATTCCGGCCGTTAAGTGGGAGTTCCGTGACCTGCCGCCCTCGGATGACCTCACCAGTGGATGAGCTGGCAGTCTCAACCAAGGGAGCCGCATTGGTGACCGTAACTGTCGTGGCCAGAGCCCCGGGCTGAAGAGTAAAATTTAGAGTCTGCGCCTGACTCACGTCGAGTGTGAAATCCTGCACCTGGGAGTTGAAGCCTGTGTCGCTGACTTTGGCCTCATAGTTGCCGCGGGGCAGCGCCGGGACCGCAAAGGATCCGCTTGCGTCTGAAGTGATCGTAGTGGATGCATTGGTGTCGCGGTTCGTGATCGTGATTGTGGCGCCCTGGATTACCGCTCCGCTCGGGTCTACCACCGTGCCCTGAATGCGTGCTGCATCCGTCTGGGCCAGAAGTGGGTGGGTGACAATAAGTGCATAGGCGAGCGCCGAACCAATCGCTAGCTTGGAGGTGCGGCGCAAGCACCTTGTTTTTGCGTGTAGCATTTTGCGACCTCACAGAAATGGAATTCTACTCTCTTCTGAACCGACAGCCCGTTCCGGCCGGGCATCAATGCACCTCGAGTCTTGGCAAGTTCCAGTGCTTCCAGACGCTGATCAGCCGCAGTGCAAAACAGAAGACCACTCCCAAAGCCATCGCCCAAGCGCGGGGAATCTTCAGGTATCTGGACCCAATCACCATTACAGCCGCACCCGCCAAGGCTGCGGTAGCATAAACGTCAGCGCGCAACACCACAGGAACCTGTGCCAACAGAACGTCGCGCACGGTTCCGCCTCCGGCTCCTGTGATACAGCCCATCAGGATCGCGACGAAGGGGTGGGTATCGAAAGCCAGCGCCTTCGCCGCTCCGGCCACGGCAAAAAGCGACAAGCCGGCAGCATCGAGGACGATGACGACCGATGGGGGAACCCCATACAAAAAGAAAGTCGCGGCCCCACCGGCGAACGCGACGGTTCCGTACCGCCAATCGCGGATTGAATTCGGAGGGATGTCTTTGATGAGGAGGTCGCGTATCAGCCCTCCGCCCAATGCAGTGACAAACGACAGCTGCATTTGCCGATCCGAGTACCTTCGCGCTAGGAGTTCGGCATGAAGGAACTATCGAAAGAGCAGGTCGAATACGTGGTCAGCAGTCTGAAGAAGGTTGTTGAGTTTCGTCAGCTCAGTCAAATGCAGCTGGAGCAGTTGTCAGGAGTAAATCAGTCGACGATTTCGAAGGTCTTTTGTCGTACCCTGGATCCGAGCTACGAGGTACTGAAAAGGTTATATCAGGCAGTTGGGCTCAAGATTGCCGACGTCCTGTATGAGACAGAAGACCACACCCACGACTTGTACGGATATTTGGCGACGCCTTTGACGGGCGTGGTTCGCAACTCGCGAGCTGAGAAAGAGCTGCTCGATGTGGTAGACGAATCAAGGAGGTTGCAAAGTCGTTTCGAGATCCTGGAATGGACCTCTACTGGCCGGGGGACCACACCCACCCGGTGAAAAATGCGGATTTCTCACCTGAGCAGGTTTACCTCATTGATCGGTCACGGGCATCCACGTACGACTTCATAGTCCTGTTTTGTGCGGCGCCGAGCTATGGGGTGGGCCAGGAGAACGAGATCGCAACCCAAGCGGGACTGCCAGCAATCCGCGTGGCTCCGAGGGGCATTTCGAGGATGATGTCAGGATCGTTCATCAATGCAGTCGACGTTAACTACACGGGATCATTGGAGACAGAAATCACATTTGACCCCATAGACCTGAAATCTGCATTGGAATCGATCCGCCCTCAGTATTTTAGGCATCGTGCGCTTTATAGAAACCTCAATGGCAACTCCTTCGGTAGCCGGCTCCGGAAACTCATTGACGATAGGGCCGGTGACTACCGTCTCTTTGCAGACGAACTCGGAGTAAGTCTCTCGTACCTACAGGTGCTGATGGAGGAGCCGTTCGTCGTATCAAACCCTAGCGCCAGGCTGCTAAAGCGAATGGCGACCCGGCTGGGCACCTCGGTCGCCTTCCTTATAGGGGAATCTGAAGAGACCGATCCTGTGTGGGTTGAGAGCAACGCGTCATGGAGAAGGTGGATAGATAACACGCCCAACGTCGATGCGGCCACGGCCCTCTCGATGCGTGACGAGTGGCGCCACGATCATCTGCATTATCGTTCAAACAACGTGGGCGAGGGCGATGCCGTCTGCGCTTATTCTGGTTTCAAGAGGAACCCTTGACGCCTGCCCGGATAGTTCGCGCGGCTGAATACTAGCTCTCTGGCGTCCGCCACGTTCTCTAGAATGTGCTGGCCAGAGACTCTACTTGACTCGCACCGCACTTTCCTGGTTCTAAAATGTAACTGCAAGCCGCTCGCCGCGGCTCGACTCCTCGGCATTCAGCGCCGACTCCTTCACGAGAAACTGCAACAGTTTGGGATAAAGCCGGGTGCCACATTAATCCTGTAGATTCGGCTCGGCTCAATCTGAGCAGGTTGCACAACTTCAATGTTCTGCGTCGCATCAAATCGTCCTCATGAAAGACACGGAAGACTTTAAACCGCGTGTTCTTGTCATCAACGACGACCGAAGCTTACTGAATGTTCGTCGGCTTCTGCTCGAAGATTGTGGAGCAAAAGTGTTCACCGCGCGAGGTGAGGCGCAGACGATTAAAAAAGCTCTTGTTGACCCGCTAGATCTGGTGGTCATTGATGCGACCAATCCACCTCATCGGTCAAATCTGACAGCTAGAGCTCAGAGTATTTCCGTTTTGATCGCCGACTGTGCCCGCAGAGTCTCGGACGCTTGGACGGAGGGTACTAAAACGAAATTATTGTACGTAAGGGCAAATCCCGCGACGAGCTGCCTACCGAGATCTCGTACTTTCCAGAAACAAGTTTCCAGGAATCCGTGGCCTCGTCGTAGATCGTCAACCGATCACGGCTCACGGGCACCGAGACCTGCTTCGACTCGCCCGGGGCGAGTTCGACTCTTGTCCATCCGATGAGGCGCTTTGGAGGCTCCCCGGCAACCAAAGACAATGACGCATAGATTTCCGCGATCTCGCTACCGGCGCGCTCGCCCGAGTTCGTAACAGTGAAGGAGACCGCAGTGGGCTCGCCGGGTGTGGCGAAGAGCCTCGAGTATGCATAGGTGGTATAGGAGAGGCCGAAGCCAAACGGGAAGAGCACAGGTTTCTGCTCAGCGTCGTACCACTTGTAACCGACCTTCAAGCCTTCGTCGTAGTTGATTTCAAATGCTGGGAGCGGTTGGAACAGTACGTTGAAGATATTCGAATCGTCCGCAACAAGATGTTTGAAATCCGGAAGAGATCCTGGCGGTGGCTGCACCAGGTTCGGATGCGGCAGATCAGCATCGCTTTTCGGGAAACTGACGGCTAGCTTTCCGGTTGGATTTACCGACCCGGTCAAGATGTTCGCCAGCGCCTCAGCACCGCGGATTCCCGGGTACCAGGCTTCGACCACGCCGGCTACCTTGTCGATCCACGGCATCGTCGCTGGACTCCCGGTTTCAAGCACGACGATGTTCTTCGGATTTGCAGCGGCTACGGTTTCGATGAGCTTGCTTTGATCGGAAGAAAGATCCAGAGTGGGTAGATCAACGCCCTCCGATTCCCACTGGTAAGCAAAGACGATTGCCACGTCAGAGGATTTCGCAGCCGCTTCGACAGCGGTCAAATCATCGCCTGAGATGTAGGAAACCTTGGCCCAAGACATTTTCGCTGTAAGAGCACGCAACGGCGAACTGGGCATCCAGGCTGGCCGAATGCCGGCCGAGAAAAAGTCATGAGGCGGCGGAGGCGGGACAGGTGATCCTCCTGGAGGATCGACCTGGCCCGAACCTCCTCCAGACGGGACCGCCAAATCGGCGTGCCCGCCGATCACTACGACCGATCGCACGCTCGCGGAAAGTGGGAGCACATGGTTTTGGTTCTTGAGCAACACAATGCTCTTCTCGGCGATTTCCTGAGCCAACCGGTAGCCGCCTTCTACGTCAGGCACCTGAGATTTCACCGGATGGTCGAACAGACCGGTTGCGAAGATGGGGCGCAGAACGCGGCGCACGTGCCCATTGATCTCGTCTTGAGAAACTTCGCCGCTTTCCACCGTCTTCTTGAGTGCTTCATCGAAGAAGATATTGTGAGGCTGTTCCATGTCGAGTCCGGCGTGCGAAGCTTTGGCCGTCGAATGCGTGCCACCCCAGTCGGAGAGGACAAATCCCTTGAATCCGAGGTCCTTTCTAAGCACGTCGGTGAGTAGGTAAGGATTTTCGCACGCAAAATCGCCGTTCACCCGGTTATAGGCACACATTACGGCGCCGGCATCGGATATACCGAGAGCAATCTCGAAGGCGCGCAGATCTGTTTCACGCATAGCCCGTTTGCTGATGATTGCATCGAGAGAATTGCGCCCGCTTTCCTGGTCGTTGACAGCAAAGTGCTTCAGATCGCCGATAATGTGTTCGGACTGGATGCCTCGAACAAAGTTACCCGCCAGGGTGCCGGCGAGAAGCGGATCTTCACCCTGATATTCGAAAGTGCGACCGTTGCGCGGTTCGCGCGTCAGATTCACCCCGCCCCCTTGCGACATGTTGTACCCCTGGTCCCGCAATTCGCGCGCGATGAGCGCTCCGTATTGGAAAATCGTGTCGGGGTCCCAAGACGATGCGGCTGCGAGGTTGTTGGGCAACGCGGTGGAATACCGTCCAGATGCTGCGCCCTTGGTCACGCCATACGACGAATCCGCCGTTTGGAGAGCCGGAATGCCCAGACGCGGAATGGCGATCGTGCCATCGGGTCCAGGATTGAAAAAATGCGCGCCGTGGCCGTGCAGCAACGAGATTTTCTCTTCCAGAGTCATCTCTTTGATGACCAGATCAGCGCGTTGATCGGGCGACAGGGCGGGGTCAGACCACGGATAGTGCTTGGGTGGCGGCATGCCGGGAAATTGTGCATGCGAAGCTGGAGCGATCGTGAATGCCCCTGCAAAGATGATGGCCGCGATGACGGAGGTCGGGGTGAAAGCAAACTTCTTCATTTGATTCTCCAAGTTCAAACACTTAGGAACCGACTTGCATCGCATTCGACACAGACACAGGTTCTGACTTCGCAATCTGAGCGAAGCGGAACCCCAATTTGGAGGAAGCCGTGCCTCGAATCTGGTGCCGTGGCGTGAGGAAACATCTTGAGCTCGGCGAGTTCATACGAGTGACGAATATCGTAAATCGTATATTGTGTCAAGCTGAATCGTAAGCTATTATCGAAGGGCTATGGAGCAAGAGACAGAAATAGAAGCAGGCGGGGTTTCCGGACAGAGGGGACCAGCGGACCACAAACGCCGTCAGCAAATCCTGCAAGCCGCTGACGAGCACTTTCGTCTCTACGGCTACCGGAAGACGACTCTGGCTGACATCGCAAAGTCTATTCACTTTTCGACGCCATATATCTATAAGTTTTTCGATTCCAAGCAGTCAATCGGTGAGGCCATGTGCTGGCACTGCCTTAGCGCCGCTCTTTCCGAAATTGAGGGATCGGTCGCAAAGACGAAATCTCCTGTTGACAGATTAAGGCGTGTTTTCATGGGGTTAGAGGGATTTACCTGGCGATTGCTCAGCGAACAACGAAAGATACAGGAGATGGTCTCAGTATCTTTCGAAGAGAACTGGAAGTCCATCGGTCGATTCAGGGAAGGCGTCTTTGAGATTATCCGCAAGATCGTCGTTCAAGGACGTGAGTCTGGCGCGTTTGAGCGAAAAACCCCGCTGGAAGAGACCTCGAGAGCGATTGCCCGAATGACCGAACTGTTTTACCATCCGACGCTGGTGGAGCAGGCCGGCAAACGCCAGGAAGAGGAAGCGCTTGCCGTCGCCAATGTCGCGATTCGATCTCTCACCGCCTGATCACTCAGGCGATTACGAATAATTAGTTGACATTTTCGTAACTCGTAATATACCTTCACTCCAGATGGGTGGTCTGGAGTGCATTATGCCGGCATCGAAATCGCTTTCCCCGGTTCTGGTCGCCATCCTGCTGACGGCAGGTGTCTCTGGCTGCAAAACCAAGGAACAGGAAGATCCCAGAACCCTACCCGGTCTTGTGCGCGTCGCAATAGTAAATGCGGCAGAGAAGGGCCATCACACGTACTCAGTTCACGCCATTCACCGTTCATCGTGTCGAGGAGACAGTGTAATAACAGGCGACCGTAGATCTTCCATCGTTGCGCAATTGCGGGTCAACAAGCAGCGTCGGACCTAAGCATGGGAAACGTAACAGAAACCGCCAATTGAGGAGGTATCAATGAAGGTCACACTTTATGGCGCCTCGGGGATGATCGGGAGCCGAATTCTCAACGAACTGCTGTCACGCCAACACGACGTAATTGCCGTCGTCCGTCATCCGTCAAAAATCACGCGCACAGATGTAGAGGTGCACACCGGAGAAGTTCTTGATTTGCGCAGCGTTGTCGAAACGACAAAGGGTGCAGATGCGGTAATCAGTGCTTACGCTCCGCCCGAAAACGCCACGCGGCAACTGGCCGCCGCAACCCGATCTCTGCTCTCGGCCCTGGAGCAAGCGAGAGTGCGAAGGTTCCTGATGGTCGGAGGCGCCGGCAATCTTGAAGTCGCTCCAGGCGTTCCAATTGTGGACACGCCACAGTTTCCGCCGCAGTGGATATCTCACGGATTGGCCCACAAAGAAGCGCTCTCGATACTGCGACAGTCGGACCTCGACTGGACGAGTTTCAGCCCGGCGGCACTTATCCAACCTGGCGAGCGGACCGGCACGTTTCGACTTAGCGGAAACACCTTCATGACAGATCACGACGGTCAGAGCAGCATTTCGGCTGAGGATTTCGCTGTGGCACTCGTCGATGAGCTTGAGCATCCGTACCATCTGCGCCAGGTGTTGGGCGTGGTCTATTGAGCTGAACGGTTTGAGAACTCCACAGTGCACGGCTGGCGGTGGGTGTGCAGAAGTTGCCGATGACGAGCGCGTTCGTGTCGATTAATGTTGCGGTGACTCTTATTCCCCAAATCCTGGTTATCACGGTCCCAGAAAGGAAGATTCGAAATGAGGAAACTTCAGCTTGCGCTCTTCACAGCGCTCTGCGCATTTGGTGCAACCGGGATGTTCGCTCAGGAGATGAAGTACGCTCCCCGGAGCGAATACATGATGCCGGAACACGCCGAAGCTGCCCTGGCCAAAAGCGCCGCCCCGCAAAATATTTCGGACTATGCAACCATCAGGGTTCTCACGCCCTCGGGTTATAAGGTAGTGCGCCGAAGTGATAACGACTTTGTGTGCATGGTCATGCGTGGGTTTACCGGTGCACGGACGTTCGCCCCTGCCGACGAACGAATTTACGTCAACTACGGGTGCATTTAAACAAACGACACCAAAGTCCCATAGGATTTTACGCAATTCCATCGGTAACAATGGGTTATGCGAATTTCGGCCTCCCAACTTCAGGGCGTCTTTGGGGGCGGATTTTTGGGAGTCGTCAAACCAATCGAATCGACTAGCCGCTCGTCCGAGAAATCGAACTCCCCATGCAGGTTGAAGTGCCTCCAGGTTGATACGGAACCGTTGCGGATGGCCTCGATCAGTGCCGTCCGGTGGGCCTCGTCCGGCT
>DASYBJ010000545.1:0-5062 GCA_036500845.1 Acidobacteriaceae bacterium | reverse complement strand
ATGGCGGGGACGACGGGGCTCGAACCCGCGACCTCTGCCGTGACAGGGCAGCATTCTAACCAACTGAACTACGTCCCCATTTCATTTTCATGGCCTTACCGTAAATCTCACAATTTACTAGCTTTACTTTACTGTCCACTCTTTCGCCCGTTTCTCCCATTTCCATCGTATAACCGAATTTCGAGAATAATGGACAGTATGCACAGTAAGTAAAATATACATCCATCGAGCTTGCTTCAAGCGACCGAGAGCACGAAACTGTCACCATTTCGTGATTGAATTGTAGCAAATAAAACCCTGTTGATTTGCAGTTGCTATCCGCGAAGGGTGTCGATCACACGCCGAGTTCCCCGCTTCGCCGGCAGCACACCTACGGAAATCCCATTCGAAGAGTACGAAATTTGGCCCCGGGACTCTGCACTGTATGCGGAACGCAGACGCACGACCTCTCATAAGTGCAGCCAACCCTAGAAACAGCATATCCGTCGTTTGCATCGATTTGCGACCGCAGATGCGATACAACCTGTACTTCGCCAAAATTTGATGCAGGTGGAAAGCGGCCTCACCTTCTGCGGAAGGAAGCCCGAAATGAGGATATGTTCCACTCCAAGAGCGCAAAGCAAAAGTACCAGATGCTCGATACGGGATCCAATCATCCAATCTGCGACGAGAGGGAGTGGCAAAACACAGTTGATGCCTGATTGTTCATTCTCCATTTCTTTGGGAGATTTGCGAGCTGCAGGTTCAGGCAGCCAGATCGTAGCGGTGATGCAATTTCATTGCGAAGTGTGGTCGAGGTGAATCGGAGGCGCTGTTGAGGTATTGTCGCCGGGATACTGCCGTCCCTTGAACGGATTTGTCACTGTGATCGGCATGGAGTCTTTACCTTATCAGTCCTGTTCCCGAACTTCGCTATGAAACGGCTGGCATCACCCCTAACAACGACCCTCCATACCTACTTCAACTATCAGCACACCGCGCTCACACTTTTGACAAGATAGATCCGCACCACCTTGCGGAGAACGCAGCCGTCAAAGATAGTGACCGCCTACGCTCTTGCCGATGCGGAATAGCTAACGCCACGGCAAACTACGACGCACTAACGATTCCTCCCGTATATCTCGCCGCCCGGGCCCCAACTAGAGCTGAAGAGGAGATCATCCGCCCAAGTCCCTCCGAAGCTATCGTGGTAGGGATGCGCATTGCTTCGTCCCCCGGCACAGATCCCGGGCGGGCGTGATTCACGCACCGGGGCTCGAACGTACGCAGGATTTTGATGAGTTGGTTGTCGTTGAAGATTTACTCATCGAAAATCTGCCGTCAACTTCGGAGGTTGATGGCCATGACTTCGGGAGTGATGAGTTCAACATTTTTGTGTTGACGGATCAGCCGAGAGAAAGCCTCCGTGTCGCTGAAAAAATAATCCAGCAGCGTGTCATCCGCTGTTCACGGATGGAGGTAGTTCAGGTAACAATCCGATGACAGCATTGAGACGATAGCCTGACACGCGCGGACGCTCAACGGAACACATTAGTGAAGAGAGCGACTTTATTCACCAATGTTGTGTGTTGCGTATGCGTTCGGCAATTCCATATTGAATTGACTGATTGTGAATTCCTTGAGGTTTGGAGGCCAGGGGATTACGAACTCGTCTGCTGGCGAATGCGTGACAGCTATTTCTCTCATTCTCCAAGCCCAAAAAGGAATTCTCATGAAAATCGCTTTTGTCGGTGTCCCCACTCGGGGCACCTGAACGCTATGACGACTCTTGCACGCGAAATAAAGGACCGTGGGCATGACCTGTTGTGTAGTTCCCGGATATGAACCTCACCCACCATGCATTAAAGACACTCGCCTACACGATGAACAATCTGCGGCCCTACGGCCTGCACTGTTCCTGCGCACGATACCTGTGCTTGCACTCTCCGGCGCATCGCGCCGCGATTGCGTTCGTTCGCGCCATGCAGAAGCCTTCGCACAACGACACACATCTTCGCATCGCGCGTCGGTTGCCGCCACTCATCTGGTCTCATAAGCTCTCTCAACCGTGCTGCGGTTCAGCATGATCGAAACCCGCAATCAGTTGGACATGTTTTCAGCGAAAGGAACCGCGAATGCGCCGCCCCAGCCCCGATAACCGATTTGAAGCCTTTCATGCAATTGAAAGCATCGACGACGAGGGTTTTTTGTTCAATTGGTCGAAAACCAACCCCTTGGCTCCATTAAACAAGGTTTTTCAACCCACCAACGAGCAGGAGCTTCGCTCCGTCGTGCTTGGAGGCTACGAAACGGTGCGCGTCGTGGGCTCGACACTCTCGTTCGAGCCCGTGCACTCGGTGCATGGCGAAGCCGGCCCCGCGGCCTTGATCGATTTGCGATCTTGGACGGGCCAAGTCGCCGTCGGTGAGGGCTTCGTGACCTACAAGGCGGCCACGGCCGTGGAGCAGCTTTACGCGGATTTGATCGAAATCGATCGCATGCTGCCGGCTTGCCCCGGCGTCATCGGCATCCAAACTCTCGCGGGGGCCTTGGGGACGGGCACCCACGGTCAGGGACTGGGCCAATCGAGCTTGGGCGATGCGGCGCTTTCGATGAAAGTGATGCTGGCGGACGGCCAAATCCAGCTCGTCGAGCGCGACGATCCACGCTTTGGAGCATTCATGCTCTCCATGGGATGCCTAGGGATCGTCTTAGAGGTGAGCTTTCGAACTGTGCCGAATGTCATCATGAAGTGCCGTAAACTCACCGTCGATCAGGAATGGCTGATTGCTAACCACGAGCGGCTGAACCAGGAGCATCTGTTCGTGAAAACATGGTGGTTCGCTTGGACCGGAGAGGCCCATGTCTGGCTGGTAGACCCCGCCTCGGAGTTCGAGGCCCAGGCTTATCAGGCCGCGGGATGCCTGCCCTTGGATTTGGGCTCCGGCGCCGGGCCGGCGGCGCTCTTGGACCCCACCGTCGAGGCCACGATGCTCAAAATGGGTGCCGACACGAAAAACGAAGCCTTGGACGGACGGCACATCGAAACGATACGCCGCTTCAAACAGGGCAACGATTTGATCGGCAACGTCTACCAGCTGTTGTGCAAGGGGATTCCCGCTCCCCAAATCAATTGCGAGGTGTCCGTTCCTTTCGACAAATCGGTCGAAGCCTTCGGCATCCTCAGACAATGGCAACAGGAGCATCCTAGCGTGTTGCATTATCCTTTTATTTTGCGGTGCTGCGGAGCCTCCGAGGCTTGGCTGTCGCCGGCTTATGGCCAACCCGTGTGCTGGATCGGCTTTTTAGTGTATTTGGCGACAGACGGCCAATTCGCTCATGGTTCCCTTGATTGGATGCATGAGGTGCAAGCGCGCTTGGCTCGCCTCGGCGGAGCTCCGCACATGGGCAAGCATTTTTCTCCCGAAATCTACAAGCTTTCGGAGCGCCCCGCGTGGCGTGATTTTGACCGACTGCGCAAGGAGCTCGATCCCAACCGGTTATTCGAAAACCAATTCGTCAAGCGATTGTTCGCCCACTCCGGGCAGGAGGCCGCCTAATGACGCAGGCGCTTCTTTTCGATCTCGACGGCACTCTGATTGATTCTGTCCGACGACTCACGCGCGCGCTGAACGCCGCTTTCGCCGAGCATGGCTTGGGCGCGTTCTCGCGAGAACAAGTGGAGCCGTTGATCGGCCAAGGCGCTCCGGCGTCGATCGAAAGGGCATTGCGCACAAGCGGGCAACGCCATCTTGTGGCGGACTCCGATCGTCTGTTGGCCTCCCTTTCACAGTGCGCTCACGAGATCTACGATCTTGGCCGGTCTTCGCAGGAAAGAGCATTCTGCGGATTCGTACGGTAGTTTTTGATCCGAAGGCATTGGCGGGGGATGCGGATGAACTTTGACAATTGCCGGATCCGGATCCTGGCGGCATTGTAGACGGCGTTGACTAAGGCAGCGCCCGCGGAGATGATGCCTGACGGTTCGCCGGTTCGCCAAGGCCTGAGGCATCGGTCGAGTGAAATATCCGCGAGGAGTTTCAACACAGCGCCGCCATTCAGGGCCCAGCGTTCGTCAAGCCCTACGGAGAATCCTCACGATGTGTCTTACGAGCTCTGTGTTCAAGGCTAGCGGGTCTATGGATAGACTCAGGACAGCGTGGCAGTGGGGACACAGATAGCTCACACCTCTGGCGGAGTGAGTCTCCGAGCCACCGATTGTGATGTTTTCCATGACTGCACGAGCCACTGTTTTACTGCAGTGGGGACATTTGCCAGAGTGCGACATGTCTGTACCTCCAAATCCTGCGACATCATATGCCCACTAAGGCCTAGATGGCGCTGGAAATTGTGGCACACCTAGTTGGGGGGCCTTCCCGCCTGGACGGTGGCGTAAAATTACACGGATCAAAGGCGCCCCGGATAGAAGCAACAATGGATTGGAGATTAGCTTTCGTGAATCCGGCAAATGCTGCTTCAGACAGCTTACTGTCTCGCCTTCCGAACCATCTCGGCTAGCACGCTACGCGTCTCCTGCGGAGTTTTCACCTCATGGAGGAAGTTGATGCGAGCCCCTTTGATGCCTTCTTTGGTCTTCAGTCGAAGCGCGAAGCCCAATCTGTCGATGGAAGTCATCTTAGCCTCTGTCGCCTCAAGCTGCGCATGCGACTTCGCAAGCAGGACCATTCCATCAACGTGGTCAGCGTTCATCTGTGCGAGGATGCCTGGAGCATGATCGGCTAATGGGTCAGGAGGCGCATCTTCGTACTCGCGTGCCTCAACCCATCCCATCACACCGAAACCGCCAACATAGTAAAGGTCCCGGGGCTGCAGCCGGAAGAAGCTAAAGTCGGCGAAATCGACCCAGTAGCGGCTATTCTCGTGGCGAGCAATATAGCCCTCGCGAACTGAAGGTACATCCTCCGCTGGCACAAGTTCGGCGTCGCCGATCAAGGTGGCGCGTGCGGCGCCAAGCGGATCCCCCTCGGCATCCGCTTGCCCCACAAAGAGACTGCATCGAGGGTCAACCTTGAGGTTCTGCGTATGCATGGCCATGCTGCTGATGAGGAAGAGGGGCCGGCCG
>DASYBJ010000544.1:0-3757 GCA_036500845.1 Acidobacteriaceae bacterium | reverse complement strand
GAGCGGCTATGGACGTGAGAAGGGTGTAGAAGCGCTGCATCACTATACGCAACTGAAGTCCATCAGCATCAAGTTATAACAACTTTCAGAGTGCTTTCATCCCCTCGCAGCGGCTACGACCCGCTCGCCGCCCTCGACCGGAGCTGATCCGAAAGGAGCACCGTGGACACCCGAACCGCGATCGTGACCGGCGCGTGAATGCACGCAGGGAAGACCGGATTTTCTTTGCGGGTGAGCATACGTCCTCGATCCGATTGATCGGATGTTCCGGGATTCGGGCCAGGATGAAACGAAGATAGAACGCCGGGTCGAGCCCGTTACAAACCTGCGAACTGGATTTTCCAGTTTTCACAAATGAAGCCCTCAACGTTGATTCCAGAGATGGCTTCATGTCGAGAGGCGCAGCTTTGACGACTTGATTGGAGACGAGATTGCAACAATTCGACATCATCATCGTGGGCGCCGGGTCGGCTGGCTGCGTCATAGCGAACCGTCTCTCTATCGACCCTGCTTGTCGTGTTCTCTTGCTCGAAGCTGGCCCAGAAGATAAGAATCGGTGGATTCATATTCCGGCAGGCATGGCACGCTTATTTACGGATCGTGAGGTTAACTGGGCTTATTCAACGGAACCAGAAAAGGAACTGAGTGGAAAAAGAGTGTACTGGCCGCGAGGCAAGACGTTAGGAGGCTCCAGTTCTATAAATGGAATGGCCTATGTGCGCGGAATACCTTCTGACTATGACCACTGGGCACGCATGGGCAATACTGGCTGGGGCTGGGACGACCTGCTACCTCTCTTTCGCCGGAGTGAGACATATTGGGCTGGTGAAACCAGCTTGCATGGCGGTACAGGTGAGTTGGCCAACTCGAACTGTGAACAACGTATGGGCCAGCGATCATCACTTCATCGCGCAACCCAGTGTTTCATTGACGGAGCTCTAGCAGTAGGGATTGCACTCAACAATGACTTCAACGGGTCGGTACTGGAAGGCGTGGGTTGGATCGATCACAACGTAACGAGATGGGGGCGGCGCGCTTCTGGCGCAACTGCTTTTTTGAACCCAATCCGAAACCGACCGAACCTCAAGATCGAGACGAATGCCACTGTCGAGCGCATCGTTATTGAGGGAGGGCGAGCTGTTGCGGTGGACTATCGACGCAACGGCGCGCCCATCCGGGCATGGGCATCAAAGGAGATAATTCTTAGTGCCGGGGCAGTCAATTCACCACAGATTCTCATGCTCTCAGGCATCGGCCCTGCAACTGAATTGAGCGCGCATGGCATTGAGCCTCGCGTGCATTCACCACAAGTTGGCAAGAACCTTCAGGACCACATGTATGTGCATTGGGTGCATGAAGTCCGACCGGGCTATAGCTTCAACCAAGAAATTACCGGCTCGAAACTCTTACCGCATTTGCTCTCATACTACTTGCGTGGAAAGGGCCTGCTTACGGCTGGTGCTAGCAGCGCCTACATCTTCTCCCGGTCTTCGCCCAATATTGGCGCTCCCGATATTCAAATCGGCTTTCGCGCATTTAGTGCGGAGAATATGGTCTCGGGCAAACCGGGTGCTCACAATTTCCCAGGATGGTCAGCGTCGGTATCTTACCTGCAACCGAAGTCTCGTGGCGAAATACGGTTGAGATCTACGGACCCCAGCGAATCGCCAGCCATTCATGCCAATTACCTCAGTCATGATGATGATTTGCGCTCGATAATGTCGGCGTTGAGGCTTGTCGAAAAGGTCTATTCAGAAAGAGCCATCAAAAACGTTCTGGTGCGTAGGCTTGCTCCGGCGGAAGACATCACAAGGGACGAAGCATTGGAGGCCTATGTTCGACGTAGCGGAGATAGCATGTATCACCCGTGTGGCACATGTGTCATGGGACCAGAGGCAACGGCTGTAGTGGACTCTCGGCTTCGGGTCAATGGCTTACAAGGTCTTCGCGTCGCCGATGCTTCGATCATGCCTCGGATAGTATCCGGCAACATCAATGCCGCCTGCACCATGATTGGCGAAAAGCTCGCGGACCTTGTTAAAGCCGATCTGCGATAAACCTGATCTCCCAACAGAGAGGTATGCATGGAAAAATATTACGATCACTTCATTGGTGGTAAGTGCGTCGCACCCCGCGAGAAGAGCGATTACCAAGCGATGGAGAAGCGGCCCGGTTCTCCCGTGCAAGTCCATGTCGCCAGCGGCACCGACCGCGATGTGGCCGCTGCCATATCTGCCTGCCGAGCGGCTACACCAGCGTGGACTGTCATGGACCCAATGACTCGGGGAAGAATTTTGGTAGACATCGCCAGGGCACTCCGCTCGCGTCTCGACCAGTTTGCTGAGATCGAAGCAGCCGAAACAGGCAAGCCGCGGTGGCAGGCCGCTCAGGAGATGGAGGGGGCTGCTCAATATTTCGAATACTTCGGCGGCCTAACTAATACGCCCAAAGGCGACCTGATCGATATGGGTGGGGAATATCACACTTACACCGTACGGGAACCTTATGGCGTCGTCGGCGTTATCACTCCATGGAATGCTCCTCTGAACCAGGCTGCGCGTGCGATTGCACCTGCTTTGGCTACGGCCAACACGGTTTTATGCAAACCTTCGGAGTTCACATCAGGAACAACAGTTGAATTTGCAAAGCTCGCAAATAGCTGTGGACTACCAGATGGCGTTTTCAATGTGATTCTGGGAGATGGACATGGTGCTGGTATGTCAATCGTGAATAATCCTCATGTGCGCAAGATCGCCTTCACCGGAAGCGTCCGCGCCGCACTGGAGATTGGCCGCATTGCGGCAGAGCGGATCATTCCCCTGACCCTTGAACTCGGAGGAAAGTCCGCCAACATCGTCTTTGAAGATGCGGACCTCGCAACCGCCATCCCTGGCGCAATTATGGGATTTGCGGCTAATGCCGGACAGGTATGCACGGCGGGAACACGACTGCTGCTGCAACGATCCATTCGCGATGTGTTTATCGAGGGCCTCAAAAAAGCCATTTCTCAAATAAAAGTAGGTCCCGAACCGGATGCAAAAGTCGGAGCGATCATCACTCACGCGCAGTATGAGCGTGTTCTTGAATACTTTGACATCGCCGAGCGAGAGGGCGCAACGCTCGTTTGCGGGGGACGTGGCGCTATTCAAAAGGATTGGGGTGACCGGTGGTATTTGCCACTTACCGTTTACACCGACGTGACGTCCAACATGCGTATCGCTCGCGAAGAGATATTCGGTCCCGTACTTGCTGTCATGGTTTTCGATGAAGAAGACGAAGCGATCCGACTCGCCAATGACAGTGAATACGGCCTGACGGCGGGCTTATGGACTCGCAACTTGAGCCGTGCTTTACGTGCTGCATCTGCGCTTGAGAGCGGAACAGTCAATGTCAATCAATATCCGGCTGGCAATGTGCTGATGCCAATGGGCGGGCGAAAGAAGAGCGGCTATGGACGCGAGAAAGGCGTGGAAGCGTTGAACCACTATACGCAACTGAAGTGCATCAGCATCAAGTTATAACAACTTTCAGAGTGCCTTCATCCCCTCGCAGCCGGTCCACTACGCAGTTGGTCATTTTTATGAACAACAGCAATTTTTGCGTACCTTTTCGGGCATCGACGGGATATTCCCCACACCAGTGGCTCACGCGCCAGCGGATAGAAGAAGCGAAGACCCTCCTGCAAGAAAGCTTCCAATTCTCTGGTCGACATTGCGCTGGACTGCGACTTTTCGAGCCAAGGACATTTCACAAACAC
>DASYBJ010000543.1:0-9139 GCA_036500845.1 Acidobacteriaceae bacterium | reverse complement strand
CCCTGCAAGTCTTAAAGCAGACGACCGCCCGGCGACTCAAATCACAGAATATGGAGGCATTCTGGCAGGCTCGTTACTACGACTTCAATGTGTTCACCGAAGAAAAACGAGTAGAAAAGTTAAGATACATGCACCGTAACCTCGTCCAGCGCGGCTTAGTTCAAAAGCCAGAAGACTGGCCCTGGTCGAGCTTCCGTCACTATGCAACGGGTCTCGTTGGCAAAGTAGAGATCCGATCAAAATGGATGCCCCCAAAAGGAAAGACAAGCAAACCAGCTTAGGGATGGACAGTCGTGGTCTCCCGCCCTTGGCGCAAACTGCCGCGCCAAGAACGGGGCACCCATCGATGGTTGCTGGGCTAGCTTAGCTAGCGCGTTCTCCTCATTTCTCGTCACCAGCTATTCTTCCCTCTCCAGGCGTTTGCGGATCGACTTCAATTCTTTCAGGCGGGAGCGGTCCGGTCTTGGGTAGGCGAGTTTGAGTTCTCTGAGTGTGTTGTGAACGATCTCGGAAACAAGCAGCCGGACGTTCGCCTTGTCGTCCGCCGGAATGATGTACCAAGGCGCATTTCCGCTGCTTGTTGCGTTGATGCATGCCTCATAGGCTTCCATGTAGTTCCGCCAGAACTTGCGCTCTTTGATATCGCTCATGCTGAATTTCCAATTCTTCTCCGGCTCCTCGAGCCGCTTGAGAAAACGGCGTCGCTGCTCTTCTTTGGAGAGATGGAGATAGAACTTAAGAGTGCGCGTTCCGCTCCGATAGAGGTGCTCTTCGAACTCCACGATGGAGCGGTATCGCGCTGTCCAGATCGTCTCCGGGTTGAGCAATTCCTTGGGAAGGCGTTCGTTCATCAGAATCTCAGGATGCACACGAACGACGAGAACCTCCTCATAATGGGAGCGGTTGAAAATTCCGATGCGCCCGCGTTGAGGCAAGCGGCGGACCACGCGCCAAAGAAAATCATGATCGAGTTCCTCCTCGCTCGGCTGCTTGAAGCTGTAGGCCTGGCATCCTTGCGGATTGATGCCCGACATCACGTGCTTGATCACGCTGTCCTTGCCTGCCGCATCCATCCCCTGAAAGATGAGCAACAGGGCGTAGCGGTCTGAGGCGTAGAGAACATCCTGCAGCGCAGCGATTTCATGAACATGCTTGCGCAGCATCGCCTTGTACTGCTCTTTCGTGGTGTAAACCGTCGGGACCCTTGTGGGCCATTTTGCAAGGGAAATCTCCTCCCGCTCCCCCACCCGGAAGTCCTCAGCGTTAATCTTCGTCTTTGTTATTGCCATCAGCGCCGTTCCCGCGACATCCAAATCGATCTTAAGTGCCCTCCTTCCTAAGAGCTAGGTAAAACGCTCCAGGCTCGAGCCCTTGGTGACAAAAAAAGACTCGCGTAGGAACCGCCGTTGTGTGTTACGCTATGTAACATTATGAAAGGTAGCGTTACAGAGAGTCACGATCCGGCCGATCTGGGTGAGTTGGAGCGATCCATTCTTCAAATCTTTTGGCGGTATGACACCCTAAGCGCAGAGCAGGTGCGCGAAGAACTCGGCCGCCCTCTCAAGGACTCGACCATACGCACTGTTTTGCGGCGCCTGGAGGAGAAAGGGTATCTGACGCATACAGTCGACAATCGTACTTTCCACTATCGCTCTGCCGAGGCCCGCCAAGCGGTGGCCAGCCGGGCCGTCAAGCGGATCGCCGACTGGTTCTGCGACGGCTCGGTCGAAGCCTTGTTGGTGGGGATGGTGGATTCGGCTGTGCTCGATAGAAAAGAATTGCAGCGCCTCGCGGATCGAATCGCAAGCGCTAAGAAGGGGAAGAAATGATCCACTCCACGTTGATCGAATCTGCTCTTCGCTCCCTGTTTATGGCTGTGCTCGTGTGGGCAGGGATGTACCTCCTGCGCGTGCGCCATGTTCTGGCCCAGAAGATCGCCTGGACACTAGTGCTTTGCGCCTCATGCGTCATGGCTCTCCCGGTGCGGCTTCTCCCTTTCGGAGGTTTCGGTGACGCTCGCGAATGGCTACTCCCCGTGTATCGCGTGCTGCCCCCTATCGATCCATTTCCCGCCGTACCCCCTGCTGTCCTCTTACACCGGCACCCTCAAGTTCCGAGAGTGGGAACTGCCAGGCGGAACGCGTCTCCGATGACGGGATCCAGCGTAAGCAGCACGCTTGATGTCTCACGAAATGCCGGGGAGAGGCCTCTTGTGTCGCCAAGTCCCCTCCCCGCGACCGCTTCCCTTTCGCCCGGGTTTTTGTCTCTGAGCACGGCAGCCTGGCTAACACTGGGCGGAGTCGTCTATTTCACCATCTGCGCTGCCCTGCTCTTCCGATTCCTATTCGGTCTCGCTCTTGCGGTTCGCATTTGGCGGCGGGCTTTTCCAATCGCGCCACTTGCGTTGTCGCCACTCACGGAGTCTGCTTCGGTGCGCGTCAGCCATGATGTCGCTACCCCGGTTACGATTGGCTCCTCGATTCTGCTTCCCGCCTCGTACACCACCTGGTCAGCGACCAAGCTGCGGGTCGTTCTTGCGCACGAGCGCAGCCATATTCGCCAGGGAGACTTCTACCTTCAATTGGTCGCCCGGTTTTACACCGCGCTGTTTTGGTTCAGCCCGCTGGGATGGTGGCTGCAACAGAAGCTCTCCGATCTAGGGGAAGCCGTGAGCGACCGCGCAGCTCTTTCGGAGGCGAGCGATCGGCCTTCTTACGCAGAGATGTTGCTTGAGTTTGCGGCGGGCCCACAGCTTTCTCTGGTGGGAGTAGGGATAGTTCGTTCCAGCAACCTGCACAAGCGCCTCGATCTCTTGCTCAACGAAACTCATTTCCGCCTTGCCTTTCTCCGTGGGCGGCGCCACGCGTGGGTTGCTGCTTCTCTCGTGGTATTGGCCTTCACCGCAGCGAGAGCGCGAGTACGGGTGCAAGCCGCGGAAACGCCTGCGATGGATCTTCCTTCGTCTCCGATCGCCGCGCCGACGACCCTCGCAGAAGCACCGCCAAAGGCAGCGGGTACTGCTTCGCGCGGCACACACGAGAATCAGGCAAAGGATGCCTATGCCATTGTCAATGGAGAATCGGGCACTACGATCATCCACGGTCCATTGAGCAACGATTTCGAAAAAGTGCGGCGCAACCATAGTGGCAGTTACCTTTGGTTTCGGCGCGACGGGAAGTCCTACATCATCGAAGATCCTGCACTGGTCGAGGAGAGCCAAGAAGCCCTTCAGAGGCAGGCTGAGCTGGGGTTCAGCGAGAAGAGATTGGCTGACGCAGCACGCATTCTGAGCGAGCACCAGGTCAATCTGGCAAAACTGCAGACGCAGATTGTGATTCCGAAAATCGATATGCCGGCGATTCAAGCGGAGGTCGATGCCAGCCTGAAGAGCCTTAATCTCGATGGCAGACCTTTGTTCACTGAGCGCGAACTCAGCGAGCTGAAGGCCAGGCTTGCCGAGGCAAACAAAAAAATTGCGGAGATGCAGTCAAAGCTAGGCGCCCAACACGCAACGCTCGACGGGCAAGTGTCAAACTTGAGCAAAAAGCAGGCCGAGCTGGCACAGACTCAAGCCAGATTGGCCGCAGAGCAGGCGGCTAAGGCAGAGATGGCATCGCGCCGGATGAAGTCCCTGCTCGATCAGGCACTGCGCGACGGCAAAGCAAAGCCTGTTCAATAGAATCCTCCGCTCTGAGCTGGGCAATCTGAGACAGCACAGAACCTTTCAGCCGAGCGGAGGTGGTTGAGCCACTACTCTGTATTGCTCGCAGGACATTCGGCGCAACCGCCGCGGCGGACATCGTGCATACTTCCTCAACGCGGCGGGTGCTTATCGGGCCGCCGAATCGTTTGCTCGAGCCGCTTGGCTTCGCTCGATCAGAGCCGCAATCTGACCCCCAACTCGCTCTCGCAGGCTCTCGGGCTCGACAACCTCTACGCCCGCACCGAAACCCATCACGACAAACAGAGCTTCGTCGGGATGACAAAACTCAACCCGCAACGTTGTCCATCCGTCGAGCTCGGAAACCTCTACTTCGGTAAGCTGCATCCAGCTGTTCCACATCTTCATCTGCCTTGCAACGCGCGGCTCCGCACGGAGAGTCGCGACGAAGCGATTCCAGCCGGCTGCGAATTCTTCCGTAGACAGCTTCCAATACGTGGCGAGATCGAAGTTTGCAGGACGCTTGCAGGGCGTGTCGAGCAGCTTTGCCTCCTCGATTCGCGAAACCCGATAGGTGCGCAGCCCGCGAGGTGTCGCGGCTACGAGATACCAGGTGTTTCCCTTCGCGACCAGACCTAGCGGATCTACGGTGCGCGTATCACGTTCTTTCCCAGGTTGCCGGTAGACAAAGGACAGTTTCCGGTCGGCCGACACCGCATCTTGCACTAACGGCAGCATCGAGAGGTCCTCCTTCGATGCATGCCAGCCTCTGGTGTCGATGTGGAGCCGTTGCCGGATGGAAACCGCCCTCTCTCGCATCGACTCAGGAAGCGCAGCCATCAGTTTGCCCATGGCGCGCTCAGCAGCGGCCGCCAAACCCAAATCGCCGATCGCTCTGGGCTGGGCCATCAATAACGCTCGTAACTCGGCTTCATCCAGCCCAGGAACCTCGGTCCGCCAATCCTCTTCAAGCTGCCAGCCACCGTTCGCTCCCCGCAGCGCGAAGACGGGGACACCAGCGGCGCTCAGCGCCTCCATATCTCGGTGTACGGTGCGCTCGGATACCTCAAGGCGCTCGGCTAACGCTCTCCCGGTCATTTGGCCGTGCGCCTGAAGCAGCAACAGCGCCGAAAGCAGACGATCGGCTTTCATGCCGGTGCCCCGCACCGCGCATTCGCACTCTGGACAAGATGAGGGAGGTAACCCGAGCAGACCCGGTCAGGGCCGAGCGTGTGATCACGACATGAGTCATGTGGTGTTCGCATAAAAAATCACCTTGGAGTAGAATGCCGCCGGAATTATGACACATGTTGTCATGTATACCTCTTTACTTTCGATGGAAGGCACAACTGCTTGCCCGTGCCATGGAGGAAGTTCATGAAGATGACCGAGTTTTTTCTCGCTCTGCTGGACCGCGAAGTGTCGGCATCCCGCCAGGTTTTAGAACGCGTTCCCGAAGGACACTACGATTGGAAGCCGCACGAAAAGTCGATGCCTTTCGGCTACTTGGCGAGTTTGGTCGCCACGATGCCTGGCTGGATCGAGCTGATCGTCAATCAGGATGAGCTGGATTTTGCTCCTCCGGGCGGTTCTCAGCAGAAGAAGCCTTCCCTGCCCACCCGGCATGAGTTGCTGGCGGGTCTCGACTCCTCGGTATCCAAAGGGCGGGCGGCACTCGAGAACACCACGGATGAGCACCTGCTGACGACATGGCGATTACTCGCGGGAGGCCGCAAAGTAAGTGAAGACCCTCGCCACATAGTGATCAGCGATGCGGTCTTTTGCCATATGGCTCATCATCGTGGGCAGTTGACTGTCTATCAGCGGCTGCTGAATGCACCAGTAGCGCCGATCTACGGCCCGTCAGCGGACGAAGGGTTGAAATTTTGAGTTCGGATTAGGGCGACGGATCAGATTGGATCAGGAATTTGGTGCAGTATCAGGAGTTAAGAATCAGCTACGCTCCGGTCCTTTATCCCTGATCCGCGACCCCTAGGACGGAGACCGCCGAAGATCGCCGAAGATCGCCGGTGCTTACGTTACCTTTGTCCGGTAATGGGATTACTTCTAGCGTGACTCGTGTTCGGGGTTGCGAGACAATCGCGCACATGCGGAGATTTGTTGCCCTTATCGTTCCCCTTTGGGTAAGCATGTGTGTTGCTGCTTCGGCTCAGAGCCTTCCAATTGCACTCACGACGGACCCGCCGCCAGACCGGGCTCACCCAGCCGCCATGGTGACGATGCTGGTCCCGAGCAACGGCACGCAGTTGAACGCGATCATGTACATCGCCGCAGGGGCAGGTCCGCACCCCGCTATCGTCCTGTTGCATGGATTTCCTGGCAACGAAAAGAATCTCGACTTGGCGCAGGCCATGCGCCGCGCGGGGTGGAATGTTCTCTACTTCAATTATCGGGGATCATGGGGTACTCCCGGCGCTTTCTCCTTTACGCATACTTTGGAGGACACCAAAGCCGCGATCGACCTTCTCCGGAATCCGTCCAATGCAGCGGAACTACGCACGGATCCCAAACGCATTGTGCTGATTGGTCACAGCCTCGGAGGTTTTATAGCAGCGTACACCGCGGCGCACGACGAATCGATCTTGGGAGTTGGCTTGATTTCCGCAGCGAACCTGGGCGGGATGTCCGCCGCTCAAGGCCCGGAGCCGGTCGCCGTTCCACGGCTGAGCGCCACTTTCACCAACGAAGGAATGGAGCCGCTCAGCGGCTGCACGGCGGATAGCCTGGCGCGGGAAACGGTCACACATCGCGCGCAATGGAACTTCAATGACTATGCGTCCGAGCTCGCCGAACGCCCCGTCCTTATCGTGACCTCGGACGATGGACTTGCCGGTCATGGACGGGTACTCGCCAGCGCACTTCACGGCAAAGGCAGCACACTGGTAACGGAGAAGCACTTTGCAACTGACCACAGCTACTCGGCGGACCGGCTCGCACTTGAAGCAACGGTTTTAAATTGGTTAGCCACTCTGCCCCAAAAACCGAATTCGAGCGGCCACCGCAATGTGATTGAACGACAGCATACAAATCACATGAGCTCCACGGTAGCTACATGGATGAAGCCGATTCATTGACGGTGATGATCTTCATCCCGCTGCCCTGCTGCTCGGTGAACCAGACTTCTCCCTTGCCTACCATGGCCCCTCGATCATTTCCGAAAAGGCATTGCGCGGACTGATGCAGAATCGCTTCACGTACTGGCTCGGTGAAGATCTGGTCGTAATTTGCTACGAAGATCTTCCTTTGTTGGATACGCGTCCGTTTTCCGGAACGAATCACTAATAGCGGATAGCTGATCATCCCGGCAATCTGACGTCTGTCGTTGACCTTGACCGCCGATTGCAACTGGGCAAGAAAGTCTCTGGACAGTTTCGCAGTATCCGCGCCCATGGCGTCGACCGTGCTGTTTCCGCCGCACGCCTCACTCCCGTTTCTCGCCTGTGCTGACAGCGAAAACGGCATCGCGACAATGCCGAGGAAAAATACACAGCTGGTCAAACAAAATGAAGATCGATTTCGCTTCCGCAGCATGTTTCCTCCAGTGGCAGGGTTCGCCGGCAATGACATGGCCACCCATGTTAGCCTAGCCAGCGTGGCAATCGTAGATTCGGCGGTTCTATGTCGCGAATTCGCGCTAGTTCCCGCTTCGAGGACACGATTGAACTTCTCGCGCTCGGCGGAACTGTTTACGCCCTGAGGAACCCCTCGCGTTCGTTACTCCAGCATCCTAGCGGGGTGCCGGATCTCTCTGGAATAATGGATCAAGCATCTACCGCATTAGGTTTGTCACCCAGCCTGTCGAGCATGCATCGCTATGTCTACAGAAACGACCGACGGTACGACCGACACAGGAAGTCACAGCCCGGAAGGTCACGCCAAGCCGATTCATGGTTTTGAGCCGCTAAAACTGCGGCTATTTCGAGATCTATGGATCGCATCGACGGTCTCGAACCTCGGCAGTTGGATGCAGGACACGGCCGGCACCTGGCTCATGGCAGTGCTTACTCCTTCGCCGTTGCTGATCGCTCTTATGCAAACGGCGGCAAGCCTGCCTATACTGATCTTGGGATTAGTGGCTGGGGCAACCGCAGACATTTTCGACCGACGGCGGCTCCTTCTGTTTTGGCAGGCCTGGATGCTCGGAGCGGTTGCGCTGCTGAGCGTGCTCACGTTCTTCGATATCATTTCGCCTTGGGCCCTCCTCACGCTCACTTTTCTGCTCAATATCGGCTCGGCGATGAACAGCCCTGCCTGGCAGGCAATTTTCCCCGAACTGGTTCCCCGCTCGCAGTTGCCTGATGCCATCTCTCTTAACAGTGCGGGATTCAATCTTGCCCGCGCCGTAGGGCCGGCGCTCGGCGGATTGGCTGTAGCTGCCTTCATTCATGCCGACACGGGCGCTGGGTCTGTTTTTCTGTTGAACTCTCTTTCCTTCGTTGGAGTCATCCTGGTTCTTTACCGGTGGCAACGTAAGCCGCTCTTCAAAAGCGCTCTGCCAACGGAGCGCATTTTTGGTTCCATGCGTTCCGGCATACGGTATATGCGGTATGCACCCGCGCTCCAGGCGGTGCTGCTGCGCACGCTCGTGTTCACCTTTTTCGTAAGTGCGGTGTGGGCGCTGCTCGCCGTGGTGGCCCAGCGCGATCTTCATGGCGCACTCGGGGGTGCATTAGGCTACGGCATCCTAAACGGCAGTATGGGTCTCGGTGCGGTCATTGGCGCCACCAGCTTGCCGCGCGTTCGCCGGCTGACTTCGGCCGACGGCATCATTAACGGCTCGACATTGGTCTTCATCGTGACTCTGGCGGTTCTCGGCTTGATTCGCCAGCCGTGGATCATCATCCCTGTGCTCGTCGCCGGAGGATTTGCCTGGACCAGCGCGATGTCTACGATGAACCTCGCAGTGCAGATTTCGGTGCCCGCATGGGTACAAGCACGGGCACTCGGCACATATCAAACGACCTTCGCCGGAGGGATGGCTGTGGGCAGCGTGATCTGGGGATTCGTCGCCGAACATGTCTCAACTCCGAAAGCACTCGTGTCGGCAGCCGTTGGTCTGGCAGTCTCTCTCCCCTTCGCCTTGCGGTTCCACGTGCTTCGCGGAGAACAACCCGACCTCAGCCCACATCAGTACACCGTACCCGCTCCTGAGTTCGCGCTTGAACGGGAAGACGACGTGGGACCGATCCGTGTGTCGATTGACTACTACATCGACCCGCAAGACTACGACGCTTTCATTCACGCGATCTACCGGTTACGGGCAGTTCGCTTGCGTGATGGCGCCATTCGCTGGGGCGTCTATCAGGATATGGAGAATCCTCACCATGTAACCGAAACGTTCATCACGGAATCGTGGCTTGAATACCTCAGGCAACGAGAACGCTTCACCGCATCGGACCGTGAAATCCGCGACAAGGTTTGGAGCTATCATCGGGGGGACGATCCACCGCGATCGTC
>DASYBJ010000542.1:0-6819 GCA_036500845.1 Acidobacteriaceae bacterium | reverse complement strand
TCCGGCGTGTCGACCGAAGAACGTTGAGAGATATGCCTTCAAACGGATGGCGACTGCGGATAACTGTGACTCTCTCAGGAAGGTGCTGATGATGGGTAGTGTGTAGCGACTTCCTTTGACAACGTGCGGCAAGACCAGCTGTTGGAAAAAGTGGCACGAAAAATTCAAGATGCAAGGGTGATGCGGTTGCTGAGGCAAATCCTTAAGTCAACCGGCAAGAAGGGAGTTCCTCAAGGCGGTGTGATCACGCCCCTTACACAAAAGGTAATTTCCAGTTCGAACGGACAGTTACGGGATGGCGAACAAGGTACGCTGTGCTTGATCTCCGCCTTAAGAGGTAATACGTTTATGGCATATGACGCGCTCAACCAAAGCGGAGAAGGCTCAGCAGCTGAACGCCGCTCGTGGCCTACTCCAGCGTCATGTTGCGCTTCCAGAAGCAGTGCGGCGCTTGTCCCGCGAGTTCGATTTGTCAGAGCGTCAAGCATACCGCTACCTGGAAGAAGCCTCTCAACTGGACCGACCGGTCGAAGTTACAGAGGCCACGGTGCCGATCACGTTGAAGCTTCCGCCGCGCACGGCGGAACTGCTGCGGAAGTACGCGAGAAGCAGTGGCCTGACGATTGGAGCGATCGTGACCAGCGCATTGAACGCGTTTCTAGGTGCTGTGAAGAGGCATGGCTGAGCCGCGCACCAACAGCGGCCCATTTCAAATCTGTGTTGACTATGCTTTTGATCGCCTGCTCGAGTCGAAGCTCGCCCAGGCCTACGATATTCTGGTGCCCTGTCGCAAGCGGGCCGTCGGCGGGTGCCTAAAGGAGTTCGATGATGAGGATGGCGGCGATCTACGCACGGGTCTCGTCGGAGCAGCAGCGGGAGGAGAACACCATCGCGAGCCAGACGGCCTCGCTGATCGAGTTCGCCAAGAGCCACAATCTGGAAGTGCCCGCAGAGTGGGTCTTCGAAGATGAGGGCTATAGCGGAGCGACGCTGGAGCGTCCGGGCTTGGAGCGGGTGCGTGATCTTGCCGCCGAAGGGCAGATCCAGGTTATGCTGGCCTACGCGCCAGATCGCTTGAGTCGGAAGTACGCTTACCAGATTCTGCTGATGGAGGAATTCGCCCGCCACGGAGTGGAGACGCTGTTTGTGAAGGCGCCGCAAGGTGCCAGCGCAGAGGATCAACTTTTGGTTCAGTTCCAGGGCATGATCGCTGAGTATGAGCGAGCGCAGATCCTGGAGCGCTCGCGCCGCGGTAAGCGACACCGTGCGCACTCGGGCGAGATCAGCGTGATGAGCTGCGCTCCGTATGGCTACCGTTATATCCGCAAGAGCGATGAGGCGCCCGCAGCTTACACCGTGCATGAACCCGAGGCCCGCATCGTGCGGCGGGTATATGAGATGTATACGGTGGAGGGGCTTAGCATCGGCGAGATCACGCGTCAGCTCAACACCGAAGGGATCCCGACACGCAAGGCGAGCGCTCGCTGGGAACGCTCGACCGTCTGGGCGCTGCTGCGGAATCCCACCTACCGCGGCCTCGCATGCTTCGGCAAGACCCGCGCCTCTACACGGACGCGCGTTATGCGCCCACAGCGTCGGCGGGGTGTGACCACGCCCAGCATGACAGCCGGCCACGAACGTCCGCGTGAAGAGTGGATCGAGATCCCCGTGCCAGCTCTGGTAACCGAAGAGAGCTTCGCCCGTGCCCAGGAGCTTCTCCAAGAGAACAAAATACGATCGCGCCGGCGCACCATCGCGCCCAGTATTGTGCAGGGACTGGTCAGCTGTGCGAAGTGCGGCTATGCCTTCTCGCGAACCTCGACGCGCACGAGCGCACGCAAAATTCACTACTACAAGTGCATTGGCTCCGATGGCTGGCGAAAGCTGGGCAGCTCGATTTGCGACAACCGCCGCTTCGTCCGACAAGATCTCCTTGATCAGATCGTCTGGGCCGAGGTGATCCGACTGCTGGAGGAGCCGACTCTGATACAGCAAGAACTTGATCGTCGGCTGGCCGCGGCGCGCTCTTGCGATCCAACCCAAAAACGTGAGCAGAGTCTGCAGAGAGAGCTGACACATGTTGGCAAAGGCATCGAACGACTTCTCAACGCCTATCAGGAAGGACTCTTGTCGATCGAGCAGTTGCGCGGGCGCATGCCTGTGCTGCGTCAGCGCGAACAGATGCTCCGTGCTGAGCTGCAGGCAATCGCCGACCAGGCTAACGATAGAGTTGCGTTCCTGCGCCTGGCCGAGACGCTCACAGCATTCCTCGCCCGGCTGCGCAGCGCTGCTGAAACGCTGAGTGTTACTGAGCGCCAGCGAATCGTGCGGCTTGTGGTTAAAGACGTTCTGGTAGGGGACAACACCATTACGATTCGCCATAGCATCCCCATCCCTTCGGGGCCACCGCAAAACGGTGGCGCGCAGTTGCCGGGCGACCAAAATTACCTTTTGCGTAAGGGGCGTGATCACACCGCCTTGAGGAACTCCCTTCTTGCCGGTTGACTTAAGGATTTGCTTCAGCAACCGTATCACCCTTGCATCTTGAATTTTTCGTGCCACTTTTTCCAAGAGCTGGTCTTGCCGCACGTTGTCAAAGTAGGCTCGCAAGTCAAGATCGATGACACGGGTCTTGCGGCTCACAATCGCTTGCGCCACCCGGATTACCGCTTGATGGGCTGTTCGTTTCGGTCGGTATCCATACGATCCCGGTTGAAAGTCAGCTTCGAAGATCGGCTCCAAGATGAGCTTGAGCGCACCTTGAACCACGCGGTCGCGGATCGCGGGAATCGAGAGGACGCGGACTTTGTTGCCCCCGGCCTTCGGGATCTCCTTTCTCCGCACCGGCGTGGGCCGATACGTGTTTGTGACGAGTTCGTTCCGTATCTGCTGCAGAAACATTTCCGCTCCGCTTTCTTCGATGGCCTCGAACGTGACCCCGTCTATTCCCGGAGCCCCGTTGTTCTTCTTTGCCATCTGGTAAGCCTCGCAAAGCGTTTCCATCTTGCAGACATGGACGTACAGTCCCCAGAAACGCCAAGATGATTCAGCCTTCGCCTTGACGTATAGGCTCCTTCGCAGGTCTTGCAAACTAACGGGTGGTTTTATCATTCACCCTTGCCTTCCTTCTTGTTGGAGTCTTTGCACTTCAGCAGGGCCTCTTCGCTCCGCGGCCATTACGCCGCTTCGTCGCTACTGCTGGCCCCTCCGTCACCCTCTCGCCTTCCACCGATTTCCTGGGTTCGCCAGTTATACGGTTTGCTGCTCCGCCGATTTCTCGCCGGGACGAGGAGGGCTTCTCCAGTTGCTTAGCGCATCCTTGTCATTGTGCTGCCGCTAACACCCCGCCAGAGTGTCCCACCGCTTCAGTCAGTTGCGGTGGTCCATGTTGCTTTCGCCCTTTCGGTGCGGGCTCAGCCTCTGGGTTTTGGGATTTCGAGGCCACCTATGCGTTCACTTTCGTTGCAGCCCAATGACTCGCTCACCACCCAAAAGATGGCTTTGTCGATCGGCTTCATTCGCTTCGTTTCCTCCGCGAATGCGATCCAAGCTACAGGGTCCTGACTCTTGCCCTGGTAGGTCTCACCTCCTACTGAATACGCCAGCCTTAAGCTGGACACACACCGATAACCCCGTTTTCTCGGGAACTCCCGCTGACCGGTGTCCGCGGAGTGCACATGCCTCCACGTCGTTTCGCTCCGGTCGGGATGACAGCTTGAGAGCGGGTAAAAGGGCCAGATGACGAGAAGGGCGTTTCAAGTAAGCCGCTCGCGCGGCGGACGCTACGCGTGCTCAGAGGTGGACATTTTCTTATGCTCAGAACCTTCACTCCTGGGACATAATGAAGCTACCGTGACTTGCTGCTTCCCTCAACGATCCCGCTCCGTGCAGTCGTGGCGCGGTCAAGCAAGGAAAATCCGATTGAATACCCATAGCTAACCGCATCCGCCGCAAACGCGAGCGACCCACTTGAAACGGCTCTATCGAAACTGCCCAACCGGCTCTGCTCCGGCCGCCGATTTTCGTCTCGGGGCAGCTCCGATAGAGTCCTATCGTTTATGGGGACTAATCCGAAATGGACGATTAAAGCGACCAGCCTCCGTCGATCACGGTCGCGGCACCTGTAACGAAGCCGCCCAGATCCGACGCCATCCAAAGCACGGCCTCCGCGATCTCCTCGGGCTTGCCGAGCCGCCCGACCGGCTCCAGGTCAATCGCCTTCTGAATGTCGCCGCCGGTAAAGCGGTCCATCATCGGAGTTTCGATGTTGCCGGGCAGCACTGCATTCACGCGGATGTTTTGCTTGGCATAGTCGAGCGCGGCCGAGCGGGTCAGGCCAATGATCGCGTGCTTGGACGCGGCGTATGCGGCGCCGCCCGCGACGCCGCGGATGCCCGCGCCCGAGGATGTGTTCACCACGACCCCGCGACCCTGTTTCACCATCTGCGCCAACTCGTGCTTCATACACAGGAACGTGCCGCGTAGGTTGATGCCGATGATGCGGTCCCACTCAGCGAGATCAATCTCGTGGACGGGAGCCGCTTTGTTCTCGACGCCGGCATTGTTGAACGCGATGTCGAGTCGACCGAACCGATCGACGATCTGCTTAATTGCGCCTTCGACCTGATCGGGTGAGGACACGTCGCAGGCGATCGCCAACACCTCGCCGCCCGCCTCCTTCACCGACGCCTCGACCGTTCTTAGAGCGTCCGCCGATCGGTCGAGGATGGCCACGCGCGCGCCCTCAGCGACGAAGGCGATTGCTGCGGCACGGCCAATGCCGCTCGCAGCACCCGTGATGAAGGCAACTCTGTCAGTGAAACGATTGGCTCCTGCCATGCGATAGATCTCCTTCAATCGAATGCTACCGCTTATGAGTAATGCCCTCAACAGGAAGAGGATGCTGCCCCGAGCCGCGCTTTTGCGGACTTCCGCTTAGTACCGCAAAGTCGGCCAGTGTTCAGGAAATTCTGTTGCGGTGATTCTGGAGTTGTCGGTTCGGGTGGCGACCGAGGCAGCCTGCTCCCCCGTAGTCGTTGTCTTGGGCGCTTCGGCAGACTTGATCCGAAAGCACTCCGATTTACGCAATGCTCAGATCGTCTTGAATAATGGGTGGACTGAGGGAATGGCGAGTTCGATCCGAATCGGTCTGGCCGTCATGCGGAACGTCGAAGGAATCATCATCATGACCTGCGATATGCCAGCTGTTACCTCGAGCCACATACGCGCACTTGCTGCGTCAGGCGGAATGACGGCTAGTTCTTACTCTGGACGTCTCGGCGTCCCGGCCTATTTGCCACAGTCGATGTTTCCCATGCTGATCAAGCTTCACGGAGATACGGGAGCGAGAGACCTGCTAGGAACCTCGGCCGCAATAGAACTTCTTGGTGGAGAACTAGACATCGATACCAAGGAAGCTCTGAGGATCGCGCGAGAAAGATTCGGCTGAAAGCCGTTCGGCCCAATTCAAACCCAAGCTCGCTTCCTGGCTAGTGCTATGGAAGCTTTATTGTTGGTCCGGTTCCCACTCAGGGCTGTAACCGCCAAAAGCGGGGTGATACATTTCATCACCGGAGTGTTGCGTGAACTCAACATTGAGGCGATCCTCTCGCAGACCGAGTATCTCGATGCAATGCGCGCAGAGTGCTTGAGCGACCTTCATTCGCAGTTCCGGCGGTCTTCCCTGTCGAATGTCGAGCATCATGAGCGACACCGGGACCGGCTCGCCACCAATATCCGTGATTCTCCAAACTCCGCCTTCGCCCAGCTCGCGGATGGCGACACTGATGCGCCTGATATCCACGGACATCATTTGGGAATACGTTTCGCTGATTCGCGCGGCTAGCCTCTGCTTGTCCGCCGCCGAATAGTGACCACACAGGTCTAATTGCAGATAGGGCATGTTTCGCCTCCAGGTGATGAGCATAATGCTCAGTCTCCGCGACGACCACGAAACGCGCTTCTCGCCACATGAGCGTCGCGGGCCGCAAAGGGGAGAGGTGCAGCAAGGGGTACGCCTCTCGATTCAGGAAACATCTGCGACGAATGCCTGCGCCCTCGTTCTACCGAGCAACAGGCAGCCTAACGGAGACAGACATCATGTCAAAGCGTACCCCAAAATATGGGTGCCCACATTGCGGGTCCACAGAAGATTTCGGAGAAGCGAACGTACTTAAGGCGACAGCAGCGGTCCTGAGCTTCGACAAGCGAGGAGAGCCGATCTATGCTGGCGAGTCCTGAAGGCCACCGAGTCGGAACCGACACGCTACGCTCCCTTAGAAGAAATTGAGTCGTGTCATCTTCGGCGGCGCAGCAAGCTTTCCTTCAAGGTCGACTGCGAGCTGGTGCGTGTAGTCCTGAGCCATATGCCAGTTATGTGCTTCTTGAGATAAGAAGATCTCGAAAAACACAAGCTTGTTCGGCTCTGCTTCAATCGAGGTGGTGTACATCGCCTCACAACCCGGCTCTTCCAGAACCCGGGGGAGGAGCCTGGAAAATATCGCCTTGGTCTCTTCCACCAGTTCAGGTTTCACTGAAAGTTCGGCGAGTAGATAGAGTTTTCCGTCAGCCATTGTTTTCTCCTTCGTTGATAAGGTTGAAGTGTTCAACCGATGGATGTCCGGGGAGCGGTCACGCTCCCCGGAGTATGGTATCGACTACTTTTTCAGACCGTAGCGAGAGGCCGCTCTCTTCGTCTGCGTTGCATGGAACAACTTGATCCGTGCGGCATCGAAGGTCTGCCAGAGCGAAGCATCTTCGAGTGATGGAAGAGTCACGGTCTCCCCCATATCCAGGCCGGCCAGCGCGGCATCCACTAAG
>DASYBJ010000541.1:0-19069 GCA_036500845.1 Acidobacteriaceae bacterium | reverse complement strand
TCAGCGGGCGATCGTGCTGCGGCTCCGCTGCTCGAGTAAATGTTTACCCGGACGGGATGCTAGTCCCCGGAAAAAGCGCTTGTCAAGGAATTTCCTCTCATTTTTTGGCTGATGGTAAACCGCGCTGCTGCTGCCGACGAGGTCGCTCTCTAGGCAACTTCAGCCCAAAACTCTGCATCTCGACTTACGCTTTAATTCGACCCCACCCCCAGTTCTTGTTCTCCAGTTCGCAATTCGTAAGCCTGATCCATTTCCATAGCCCGGCCCGCCGAATGCTACAGAGACTAAGCCCGATCGGTCTCTGTCCGCGCCACTCCCTAAGCCGCTCTTGTAAGTTGCATCTTCTATGAACGGTGGTTTCTCCGAATTTTGAGACGCCGGCCAGACTGCCCTTGCGTGGCGAGCTTGTTCAACGCTCCATGTCTTTCGCCGTCCATGCTTGCTCCGAAGATGCCTGTGCCGTGGATGAATCAGAGCCCATCTACGTATTCCAATGTCCGTCCACGTTACGAGACTGCCAGGTTGAGGGTTACGTGAAAACCGGATACGCTAAAGGCACATCGCCAGAAGATTCGATCGGGGCGTAGGAGAGATCATGTACAGAGCTTCCGTCATCTTGCTGCTTGCCCTTTGCGGAGCAGCGGTCGGTTGTGAAACAGGAAGCACCACGGAAAACGTGACGACAACCGGATGGCAGGGACAAAAGGTAGGCCAGACCTCAAATCGCTCTGGCCCTGTCCCAGGCTCGCCGACTGGCACGGAAGGTTATTTGGAGAATCCTCAGCCTAAACCGCCTCAGGAGCCTCCCCCTGCTAGACAAAACCTCGATAGCGACTAGCTGTCTGACCGCTGGTCTGCTGATCCCAACCACAATCGGTGGGCCCCTTTCTCCAATTGGCATCGCGGTCCGTTGCTGTACTACATTTGGGTGCCCCATGTCTCGACTTGAGACCTAGGATACCGCGAACCTCAACACACGAAATCAAACGGTCAGAGACTTGGGATCAGTCGGCCCCGCTTCCCCCGGGTCGCTTCATGGACCCGATGCTTTCCCGCTTCACGGACCGCAGGCTTTCCCTCGAGAACGGCGTCGAACCAGACTGCAACGGATTCTGCCAGAGAGCAGGAGTCTCGTTTCGGCCCGAAGATTTTGCCGCGAACAACGAAACTCCTGACCGTCCTTCGAACACCGGCGGAGAGAACGCCGGCATCGCTGCTCCTTGATGCTATTCGCCCATACAACGAGTCCTTCTTCTCCCTATGATCTTGCTCTTGAGAGGTTCTGCTCTGGCCGCTCGGGTGCATCACCGGCACCACCACCTCGGCATCACCACACGCAATAAGGCATGCTCGCGCTCCTCGCCAGGGCGACTCAGCAGGGCTGCTAGACTCGTATTTAAGGAAATTCGCACCAAAAAATAGGAGCAGGAAATGGCTGACGAAAAAGTAACAATAACTGTACGTCCAAACGGGCCGTATCGAGTCGAAGGTCCAATCCGGCTAGTGGATGCCAACGGCCAAGAATGGGATCTCGCGGGAAAGCCCGCCATTTCCCTATGCAGGTGTGGCGGGTCTGTCAACAAGCCCTTCTGCGACGGAACGCACTCCAAAATCGGTTTTCAGGCTGCTGAAGCCGCGGTTGCCAAAGAAGAGAGCCAGAAGAGCTAGTCTCGGACCCCTGACGATTCCCCGACATCTCAAAATTGGAGTGCAGAGACGAATTCGTGATACCGTCTCTTGCGCTCCTTTTAGGAAATTTCCATGAAAGCCCTTCTCCTCTCCACCTACAAGCAACTTGAGCTTGCCGATTTGCCGGTGCCCGTTCCCGGTCCCGAAGAAATCCTGCTTCGCGTTACCGCCTGCGGAATCTGCGGCAGTGATGTACACGGCTACGACGGCTCTTCGGGCCGCCGAATCCCGCCCATCGTGATGGGGCATGAAGCCGCTGGGGTAGTGGCGGCCGTTGGAACTGCAGTCAAGTCTTTCGCTCCCGGAGACCGGGTAACGATCGATTCAACCGTTTCTTGCGGACAATGTGCTTTCTGCCTGCGGGGCGAGATCAATCTGTGCGACAACCGCCAGGTAATTGGTGTTTCCTGCGCTGAGTTTCGCCGCGCCGGCGCTTTTGCTGAGTATGTTGCGGTGCCGCAGCGGATTGCATATCGCTTGCCCGATGGAATGTCCTTCTCCGAGGCGGCGATGCTGGAAGCAGTCTCAGTCGCGCTCCACGCCGTGCGTGTCTCCGAACCAAAAGGCGGAGAGACGGCGCTGGTCATCGGCGCGGGGATGATTGGCCTTCTCACGCTGCAGGCCGCCGTTGCCGCGGGCGCTTCCCGCGTTTTGATCGCGGACGTTGACCAGACACGCTTGGAATTGGCCAAACAAGTAGGCGCTCAAGAAACCCTGCTGCTCTCCGGAGATGAACTTGTTTCCGAAGTGCTTCGCCGCACCGGCGGCAAAGGGGTCGACCTCGCGCTTGAAGCCGTAGGGCGAGATACGACGATTGCTGCCAGCATCGACAGCGTCCGCAAAGGGGGAACGGTGACCCTGATAGGAAATATTTCACCCCAGGTCACTCTTCCATTGCAAAAGGTAGTCAGCCGGCAACTGCGATTACAGGGTTCTTGCGCATCATCGGGGGAATATCCCGAAGCCATCGGGCTCGTGACCAGCGGGAAAATCCAGGTCAAGCCGCTGATTACCGCGGTCGCTCCTCTGGATGAGGGACCGCGATGGTTTGCCCGGCTCTACGCGCACGAACCGAATTTGATGAAGATCGTGCTCGAACCATCTGCCGGCCCGGCGCCGGCTTCGCTTTCTGGCTCAGTTCCTGGTTCACATTGATGACCAACCCACTCTTCGACCTCACCGGACAAGTCGCCATTGTCACCGGAACCAGCCGCGGGCTCGGGCAGGAATTAGCTCGTGCGCTCGCGAAATCGGGTGCCGATCTGGTGATCACGAGCCGGCATCGCGAGACACTCGCTCCCTTCGCAGCAGAGATACAGGCTCTTGGCCGTCGCGTGGTCGCGCTGGAGCTCGATGTACGCAACCGCGACAGCATTGAGCGAATGGTCGCCGATGCGGAGAGCGCCTTCGGGCAGCTGCACGTCCTGGTCAACAATGCCGGCTGTAACGTGCGCAAACCTGCGCTGGAAGTAACCTGGGACGACTGGAATCTGGTGCTCGAAACCAATTTGCGGGGCAGCTTCTTTGTCGCCCAAGCTGTGGCACGTCGGATGGTTCCCAAAGGCTATGGCAGGATCATCAACATCGGCTCTGTTACCAGTGTCTTCGGGTATGCTGGCTTGGCGCCGTATGGTGCGAGCCGCGGTGGCATTCGCCAGCTGACGATGAGCCTTGCCGATGATTGGGGGAAAAATGGCGTTACCGTCAACTGCCTCGCCCCGGGCTGGTTTCGTACCGCGCAAAACAACGTGATGTATGAAGACAAGGAGTGGGTGGAATACCTGACTGAGCGCATTCCCGTAAAACGCCCTGGCCAGCCCGATGATCTCGATGGAGCAGTCGTTTTTCTCGCGTCCGAATCCAGCCGCTATGTCACCGGCCAGACTTTGCTCGTCGATGGAGGCATTTCGACAGGCGCACTGCGGGCGACGCCTCGCCGTCCCGTGCAACAGAACGAGGAGTGACATGACTTTGCGCAGAACCATGCAGCATCGCCTGTGGGCGTCCCTTTCACTTGCTCTTTTTGCAGCGGTCGCGCTGGGCATCAATCCGCTTACGGCTTGGGCGGCTCGCGGGGAACTTCAAATCTACTTCATCGATGTCGAGGGCGGACAATCCACGCTCTTTGTCTCGCCTGCAGGGCAATCGCTGCTGGTCGATACCGGGTGGCCAGGCTTCGATGGCCGTGATGCCAAGCGAATCGCCGCAGCCGCGAAAGATGCGGGCCTGAGCAAAATCGACTATGTGCTCATCACTCACTACCATGTGGACCATGCTGGGGGTATTTCCCAGCTCGTGGCCCAAATACCGGTCGGAACCTTCGTCGATCATGGGCCGAACTTCGAGACGAATCCCGGAGTGACCGAGACGGACTATGAGAACTACCAGCAAACGTTAGCTGCCGGCAGGTACAAGCACCTTACTTTGCGGCCAGGAGACGTGCTCCCGATCTCCGGCATGAAGGTTACGGCGATCAGCTCGAACGGAGACGTGATCGATCACCCGTTTCCTGGAGGAGGCGAGTCGAATCCCTACTGCAAGAACGCAGCACCGGTTGTCGAAGACAAAACCGAGAATTCAAGATCCCTGGGTATCCTGATCAACTTCGGCAAGCTCAAGATTCTCGATCTCGGAGATCTCACCCGCGATCGTGAGTTCAAGTTGATGTGCCCGGTCAATCCGCTGGGCAAGATCGACATTCTGGTCGTCTCGCATCATGGCTCGGACTTGAGTTCCAGTCCCGAACTGGTCGATGCCATTCATCCCCGCGTAGCGATTATGGACAACGGCGCCAAAAAAGGGGGCTCTACCTCCGTGCTGGACACGGTCCGCCAATCGCCCGGCTTGGAAACCCTCTGGCAGCTCCATTTCTCCGAGGAAGGCGGCGATTCGCACAACGTGTCAACCGAATACATTGCCAACCCACAGGGACCAGACGCAGGGAACTATCTCATGCTGACCGCCAGTCCGCATGGAAGCTTTACCATATTCAATTCGCGGACAAAACAGACAAAAGACTACGCGGCAAAGTGAGCATGCCCACGCCCGGACCGCGCTCCCTTGAAGCCGAGGGAGGACCCAACCACTTTGGGACTGGATTCAGCCGCCTACCCAGATCTAGATAGCCTCCTCTACCACGCATGATAGAGGACATTATCGCGCTAGCATCAGGCCGGACTAGGCCGCCGACAACCGGGAAGGGACACGTGAGAAGGCCGAGCTATTTGAGCAATGCTACTCCGAGCGCGATCAGCGCGATCAGCAGCGCCGCTCCGGGGAGTCCGTACGCCAAAAGTTGCGAAGCTTGAGACTTGGTTGCGGGGGTGATAACGTCCGGCTCCGGCATCACGACTGTTTGATCTGCAAAGAGCGACTGTTGCATCACCCGCTTGCTCGCCATGACTTGTTCTATCCCCGCTTGGAAGTGACGCTGATGGATTCTCTTTGCGGAATCGGGAATGGGCTCAGCCGCTGCAGCAAGGGCTGCCTTCAGCACAGCATTCTGGATGTCTCCGCCGCTTACTTCATAGCGGCGCGCAAGGGCGTTGAAGTCGACGTCGGAAGCAAGCGGCGTTCGAGAAGGATGCAACTGCACCTGCCAGATTCTGACGCGTTCCGTCTCACCTGGCAGCTCGAAGAGGACGTGCGTCCGGATGCGTCGCTCAAACGCCGGATCGAAGTTCACTGCAAGATTGGTGGCGAAGATCACGACACCGGTGTACCTCTCCAACTCCTGCAGCAGCACGTTGACCACGCTGTTCGACTCGCGCTGGGAGCCACTATCGACTGAGTTCGACCGGCGCCCGGCGATCGCGTCGGCTTCGTCGAAGAGCAGGACGGCTTGCTCCTCGCGCGCTGTACGGAAGATCGCGGCAACGTTCTTCGCCGTCTCGCCCATCCACATGGATTCGAGCTCGGCGTATCGGACGACCAGAAGCTGGCGGCCGAGCGACTGCGCGATGGCCTCGGCGCAGATGGTCTTGCCGGTGCCCGGAGGCCCAGCGAAATTGAAGGCGAGACCAAGGCCGGTTGAATGCCGTTCCCCGAGGCCCCAACCTTTGAATATCAATTCGTGCTGTGTAACCTGGGCCAGCGCAGTCTCAAGAGTGCAGCGGGTCGTGGGCGGCAGAATGACATCGTCGAATGTTCGGCGCGGCGCGATGGATTCGACCGCGCGGCGGCCAGCAGTGCCAAAAAGACGCGAAAGTGGAATGGGCGCCACCCGCTCCACCCTATCGTTCTTGCCGGTCAAAAATCAATTCGATCGTCACTAGTCCTCCGGACTTCGCCGAGACACCTGGCGGGTAGCAGATCCGGGGGAGCATTGAGGGCGTGCGCCTCTTTCGAGGCTTCCATCGTTCTCGCGTCCTTCCAGTACCGCACCATCAGCGTAACCCCGACCAATGTGCTTAATAGGACCAGTAGGCTTCCCTCAGGCTTAAAGCATGATAGAGGACATTATCACTCCCGAAAGACGGATCGACGGTTAGGATGGTTGAATTGGCTCAACTTCCCAGAAAACGGCGTTTCCCGATACTAATCGTGCGGTGCTGGCGGTCAGAAGTGCTTCATTCTTCCCCTGTGTACTGACTAGTAATTTCTGGATCGGTGACAATCCTGTTCATTCCAGGAACGATGACTGCCGCCACTATAAGTGCCGCTAAGTTGTAGCCTGTAATTAGGCACAGTTCGTTCCTGTGCGAATGATTACCGATCATGTTGCTCCGCAAACGGTTCCTATTCGCAATGTTGTTCACGATCGTGGCCTTGGCGGCGACCGGAAGGGTCAGCGTTTACAAGGCGGAATTTGATGTGCCGAAGCCGAATACGTGGTCGCGCGCTCCAGTACCTGTCGCTGCTGCATTGCCTTGGTACGACAGCCAGCTGGAAAACAAGCCAAGTCGATGGCTCACGGCATTCCGCACGAAAGGCGAATTGCTGCCGGCGTTATTTCTTCCGATTCAATTCAAGAACCCCCAGGATTTGGGTGTTGGAAAGTTGCTGGTGGCGAGCCGCAGCCTCGGCGACCCGGATTTCGCGGGAACAGTGGTCCTGCTGGTTCGCTACGATGAAAAAGGCGTACTCGGATTGATTCTCAACCGGCGCACCGATGTCCCGCTTTCTCGAGTTCTTGATCTCGAGGCCGCGAAAGACCGCTCCGACCCAGTCTATCTCGGGGGCCCTGTGGGACCTTCGGCTGTGTTTGCATTGTTTGAGTCCTCGGCCAAGATTGAAAAGGCTGAGAACATCTTCGGTGGGGTTTATTTGATTTCCGACAAAGCGCTCTTCGAACAAACAATTTCGTCCCGGCCTGACCCTGGCGTTTTTCACGTTTACTTGGGATATGCCGGATGGACGCAAGATCAATTGCGGACCGAAGTGCAATTGGGCGGGTGGTTCGTTTTTCCGGCAGACGCCGCCACAGTATTCAATTCCGATCCGGATTCTTTGTGGTTGCAGATGATTCAGAAGACAGAATTGAAATTGGCGAACACTGAGCCCTTCGCAGAAACCTCCCAGTCAGTAGCATTGTTTTGATAAATCCGGAGTCAGCGAGCCGCTATTTGGTACATTTTATCGTTCGGGAGAGTCACCGCCTAACCGGAAGCGACCCGATTTGGGGGTGCATGAGCACGTTGGCCTGAAGTCGCTAGTTGAGACACAGGGTTGGTCACCGAACTAAATCTGATTTGTAGCCTTCGCTGTTCGGCTCGCGCCTGTTTCTTAACCTCGTAATTCTCCGCGAATCCTGAGAAGTAGCGAGTAGAGACCCACGGACGATTTTACCAAGCATGTGAAAAGCTATTTCATTTCTTCGGTCTGAACTGCAGGTAGGCAAAGTTCATGTTGCCCATCGACACCACGCGCAGGGTCAACACGTTCCTTCCCTTAGGCAACTTAACCTCGGCGAAATCCTTCATTACGTTCCAGTGGTGCCACTGCCGCCAGGCGATGGGGTCGGCGGCGTTGTATGTCGACAGGATATTGATAGGTCCGGTGAGTTCTTTCCCATTCAGATCAAGGGATATCTCCCCGCCGCGATTTGAAGTGTATAAAAGGTCGACGGCGTAGACACCTGTCTGTTCGACTCCTACCGTCAGGTTGAACCATTCTCCCGGCTCCGTCCAGCCAACATACAGTTGCCCCTCGGGTGGTTGCACCCGTTCGTAAGGATTGTTGTCGATCTGGTCGTGAAACTTTGTATAGGAGATGTCAACGCCTTCGTCCATGCGGAACTGGTTCAAATAGGACCCATCCGCCGGGTTCAAGCCCCCACTGCCGCTGTTCTTCGCATCGGCGTCGTGGTATGCGATCCCTTCCCCGCCTAAGTCGTAGTAGGCGCATTGCACCTGCCCCGGGATACGTTGCGGTCCGCCGTGATATACGCTGTCGTGAAACGGTTCACTCTGGGAATGGCCCGTGTTGCCGAAGGTAACTGCAGGTAGGGAAAGACCGCCGAGCAGGACAAGAGATTGAAGCAGCCGCATTTGACATCTTTTTGTGTCAAAGCGTGGGGTCATAGATTGAAGCGTCATAGATTGAAGCATGAGTTCTCGCTCTCGTATCTCGCAGGCCAACGCTTTCGAGGGTTGGTGAATGGCGCTGCCTTCCAAAGCCGCGCTACCCTCCAAGCGGTGAATCGACACGCCAGCAACCGCGAAAATACTAGGAAAGGGCGGGAGCTTACGTTTTCCAGGGAGAGCTTTGCGGTGTTGCAGATCCGAATCGGAAGACGATTTGAGGAGAGCGCCGCGACCATTACGCAGAGCGGGGTAGCTCTTCCGCAACTAACTCGATCCGCCCCAGCATGAAATAATACGCAGCGATGCCAATGACCAGGTAAATCGCAGCAATCCCAAAGGCCCAGCCAAACGAATGAAACGCGGTCACAATGTAACCAGTGAAAATCGGCGCTGCGATCGCGGATAACTGGTTTGAGAAATTCATGATGCCACTTAGGGTGCCGACACTGCTCGGACGAACAATGAGGCCCGGCACGGTCCAGCAGACAGGGGCGGCGGCCGAGAGCCCTCCGATCGAGATGCTGATCCACATCAAAGCCTGAGAAGGCGTGTGAGCATAGGCCGCGCCGAAAATACCCAGTCCCAGCGCGGTTCCGCCGATAAGCACAACCCGCCGCACTACATCGGCATTTACGCCGCGCGAGACAAGGTAGTCCACCAGCCAGCCGCCAATGATAACATCCGCTGCCGTCGCGATCAGCCAAGGAACTCCCGTGTACAGGAACGAGTGCAGCAAATCGATATGCAAGGCATAGGAAAGGTAGCTTGGCAACCACGTCAACAGCAGGTAGAAAACATAGTTGTATGCACCCGCGCCGATGGCGAGCCCGAGAACCTTGCGCTGCCGCAGGAGGTAACCAAGGGAGGCCGGCTTCGAGGGGTATAGGACGGTCTCCATCGAGTGTAGCCGCCCTGCGGAAATGTGGTGGCGCTCCGCAGAGGTGAGACCCGGATCGTCGCCCGGGTCGCGATAGATTTTGGAAAAAAGCAGAAAATAGAGCAGGCTGCAGACCCCAGTCGCCGCGAAACTCCACCGCCAACCGACATGGATCAGGAGAAGCCCAATCAGCGGAACGCCAATTGCCGAGGAAAATTTCGCCGCTCCATCAAAGAGACCCGTGGCTGTGCTGCGCTCCTCGTCCGGAAACCAATACCGTATCGCCTTCGCGTTGGCAGGGAAGGTGGGAGCTTCCCCCACTCCAAGCAGCAGCCGTGCGGCGAAGAGTCCGGTGAGGTTCGGCGAAACCGCTGCGGCAAACGACGCCACGCTCCAGATGAATGTGCTGATGCGGCCGATACGGCGCACGCCAAACTTGTCAAGCAACACGCCGATCGGAAGCTGGCAGAGAGCGTACGTCCAGTTGTAGGCAGCGGACAGATAGCCGAAGGTAACGTTCGAGATGGCAAAGGTCGTGACCAGCGCCGCGTGAGAGACCGACAGGTTGATGCGATCGAAGTAATTGACGAGAACGCCCACGCTCAGCAGGACTGCGATTCTCCATCGCCGTCTGGGAATTCGGATTCTAGAGTGTGTGGTCGCGCTCAACATGGGCTGAATGGCCGTTTGCCTAAACTATACCCTTTATTTACTGTGTGGCTGTCGCCTCGACCAGCTTCGTCACAGCGGGCGCGATCATGTCGACCACCACGGCCTGCGGTTGAGCTGCTTGTGAGAGGAATGCCAGTTGATGTTCTCGCCAAGCCGTGGGTGCGGGCCGGTGTTGCTCAAGATAGCTCAGCGCCTCCAGGCCTGCGACTGCGACCTTGTGCAGGTCCGCCGATACGGGCCGCAGCTCTCTGAGTTGCGGTGATTCCGAAATTAGCGGTTCGAGTTTTGCGTCATTGTCGCGCCAAAGCGTCAGCGATCGTCTAGCCTTGTCCCAATCCTTCGGCGTTGCTTTTCCGGAGACGATCGTGCTGACCAGATCCATGAATTGGCGAGCAGTATCGCTCTCAGGAGGGACTGCGTCCACCAGATGGTTTAAAGGAGTGAACGCGTCATATTTCCGCAGATGGTGGCGCACATAGCGAGGCGGCGGCTGCACGATGTCGCCGAGAACGCGAAGCGAGCTTGTATCCGCGCCCCTGGTCATCTGGCGCAACATACGAGGATAGCTCGCATTGTGTTCCAGCCCATACAGATCTAAGTGGCGTGACACGAGAGCCAAACGGGCGTACATGAACGTGACATCGCGGACCTCTTTGGGCGACCACAAGCGCTCGGCAATTGCTGCAGTCCGCGGCCAGACCCGGCTTTCAATGTTCTCAGGACTCACATATTCCGACCACATCGCAGCCTCGCCCCCGAGGATGTTCTGTTTCTGCTGGTCGGTAAGATTGGCGGTCTCCTGGGCAATCGGGTCCGCCAAATAGTGTTCTGAAGCAGGCAGGTTCAGATCGATATAGTATCCCGTCGAAAGTATTCCTCGGTAACCGCGGCTCGCCGCGTCCGCCAAAGAGGCTTGCCCTCGCCAGGATTGGATGACGACGTCTTTCGGCGTATCGGGCTGCAGAACCTCGTCCCAACCTTCCATGATCTTGCCGTGTGCGGCAACGATCCTCTCTACTCGTGCGGTGAAGTAGGCCTGCAACGCCGCGTTATCCTTGATTCCGTGTGCCCGCATGAACGCTTGTATGCGCGGATTTTGATCCCACTCCTTGCCCGTGCATTCATCGCCGCCAATGTGGAAGTAAGCGTCAGGAAAAAGGGCGGCCATCTCCCCGATAAAAACGTTCAGGAACTCGTACGTGCTGTCGCGAGTGGGATCCATCGTAGGATTGAACACGCCCCAATCACGCTCAATGTGATACGGGCCTTTGCCGCTTGCCAGGTTTGGATATCCGACGAACCATGAGCTTGTGTGTGCCGGCATATCGAATTCCGGCACCACCCGGATGCCGCGGTCGCGCGCGTACTCGATTACGCTGCGCATCTGCTCCTGAGTGTAGAAATGGCCGTCCGATCCCTTCTGTTGGAGGAGCGGGAAGTGCTTGCTCTGAGCTCGGAAGCCTTGGTCGTCAGAAAGATGCCAGTGGAACACATTGAGCTTCACTGCTTCCATGCCGTCGAGATTCCGCTTAATCACGTCGACCGGCATAAAATGGCGGCCCGCATCGATCATCAATCCTCGCCAGGGAAAACGGGGATGATCGTCGATCACCACAGCCGGCGCGCTGAAGCCGCCCTGCTGGGTGCCATGGACTAGCTGAAGAAAGGTCTGCAGCCCGTGCAGAATTCCTAATGGATTTTGCGCGCGAAGATGAACCTCATCCGACGTGATCTCGAGCTGATACGACTCCTCTTCACCGAGCTGCTGGACGGGATCACTCGCGCGCTGCGTCTCAATAAAAAAGCGTGGTCCCTCGGAGCCTGTTTGTAGCGAAAACGGAATTCCGGTTTCACGTGAGAGCATGCGAGTAAAGCGCTCAGCTGCGCGCTCCAGCCGTGGCTCGCGATAGCCTTGGAACACGATGCCGAATCCGGAGTGGATCACAAACGCTCCAGGATGAACTTGGACCGCGGCCGGCCACGGCATCAGCGGAAGCAGAGGCAAATTCTCTTCAGGCACGTTTTGCGTAGCTGTGCTTTGGGAGGGCACGCTTTGGGCCTTTGCTGGCGGAAGGTTCAGGAGAACGCTCATTACCAAAACCAGGGACAATATAAATTTCACGCAAGTCTTCACTTCGCTCTTAGGCGGCAACGAGTCAGCTCCCCTTCCATGTCCTACAATCTAACAGTGCAAGCCTAGAGACGGAGAGACTGAATGGATCAAAACGCTGCCCCGCTTGTTTTTGAGCATGCGATGCTGCGAGAGGTTTTCGAACAGCCGCAGGCACTCGCGGATACCATCGAGCACTATGCGCCCCCGACCGGTCTGGCGACGGAGACGTTTGCCTCAGTAACAGACGCCCTTGGCAACCGCAAGCGACTCATCATTGCTGCCAGTGGCTCGAGCCGTCATGCCGGTTTGACAGCTGAAATCATGCTTGAGGATTTGGCCGGTTTGGCAGTGGATGTGGAATACGCAAGCGAATTTACCTATCGCTCCACGCAAAGTATCGAAGATGCGGGTGTGCTCGTGATCTCCCAATCTGGGGAGACGGCCGACACGCTTGCTGCTCTCCGTGAGGCGAAATCCCGTGGCCTTCCTACTCTGGCAATCACAAACAATCCGGATTCGAGCATGGCACGGGAGGCTGATGCTTCGCTGCCCACGTTTGCTGGCGTAGAAAAGGCTATTCCCGCCACCAAGAGCTTTACCACTCAGCTCGCCGTCCTCTACTCGCTCGCGCTCTTTCTCGCTCGTTTCCGCGGTAGGATGACATTGCCCGTGGTGGAGAAACATTGCGAGAAACTTCGCCGGCTTCCCGCACAGCTCAGGTCGGTTCTCGAACCCTGGACGGAACAAATTGCCGGCTTGGCTCCGGAGCTCAAATTCTCCCGCGGCTTCCTCTATCTAGGCCGGGGCGTCCATTATCCGATCGCTCGCGAAGGTGCTCTTAAGTTGAAGGAGTCGGCATATCTTCAGGCGGAGGGTTATCCAGCGGGCGAGCTGAAGCACGGCCCGAATGCGCTTGTGAGTCCCAACGCGCCGCTTGTGTTGATCGCAACCCGTGATCTTTCCGATCCCGATGCCTCGTTGCGCTACAGCAAGATCATTCAGTTGATGAAAGAAATGCAAGCTCAAGGAGCTACCATCCTATCGATCGCAACCGATGGGGATGAAGAGGCGATTCGTTCCAGCCGTTGGAGCATCTCCGTGCCGGCGACTGAGGATATGCTCTCGACGATTCTCGAGGTCGTTCCTCTGCAACTGTTGGCCTATCAACTGGCGCTTCAGAACGGCGTCAATATGGATAGTCCTCGAAATTTGGTGAAGGCCGTCCTCGCAGAGTAAACGGAGGGTTGAGCGAAGACGAGTAAACAAAGAGGGAGCCAAGAAGAGGAAACCAAAGAGTTACCATCGTGCTGCAGTCTTGGTGCGCTTACGATCCTGCGGGTCCCTCTGGAAAATCGGCGGCCCAACTTACGAATACGGACTCCTCGATGCGACTTCTGCGAGTCTTCGTTCTCGCACTCCTTTCTTTTCTAACTTTAGGCCTCACCTTCGCTGTAGCCCAATCCGCACCTCGGTTCCCTTCAGATCTCCCTCCCCAGCTCGTCTACGGTCCATACAACGGCCCCGACTTCAAACCCGAGAGATTGGCCATCATTTCATAGGGATACGACATAAGTCGCAATTTGGAACACCTGGGAACAACAGAGTGCTCGCCGGCTGGCGCAATGTGACAAACTATTAGACGTAAGGAATACATTTCTCATGGTCACAAAAAATCTGCAATTGGATCGTTCCGCGGGCGATTTGCCCGTTACACGGCGCGATCAGATCTTTGATGCTTTTCGTCGTTGGGGTTACCTGCAAGCCCGCCTTGATCCGCTAGAACAGTACCTCTTGCCCGAATACGTGGCCGAACTGGATGGCAAAGACCAGGATTCCGAAGAGGCTCGGCGTTATTACTGCGGTACAATCGGCGTTGAATTCATGCACATTCCTGATCCGGACAAGCGCCGGTGGATTCAGGAGCGGATGGAGCAAAATCCGCCTGAAGTGAACAAGCAACTTATCCTTGAGCGCTTGATTCATGCGGATATCTTCGAACAGGTAATACAGTCCCGCTATCTCGGCACAAAGCGGTTTTCGCTCGAAGGCGTCACCGTGCTCATACCCTTTCTCGATGAACTCCTAGACCGCGCCGCGGAAAGTGGTGCGATTCAGTCCGTCATGGGGATGAGCCACCGGGGTCGCTTGAACGTGATGGTGAATACGATCGGCCGTTCCCCGGTCGATGTCTTCTCAAAGTTTGAGGATGTGAATCCGCGCAGCATCCTCGGTGGCGGCGATGTCAAATACCATGTGGGCGCCACAGGCCACTTTTCGGCCCGGAATGGTAGATCGGTTGAGCTTCATCTGGTTTCAAATCCCAGCCACCTTGAGGCAGTGGACCCCGTCGTTGTGGGCCGTGCGCGTGCCAAACAAACCCGCTACGGCAAAGCAGGAAAAGACCAGGTGTTGCCGGTCACCATTCACGGAGACGCCGCGTTCGCTGGACAGGGAATCTGGGCGGAAACACTGAATCTTACGAACGTAAACGGCTTTTCAGTCGGTGGTGCGATTCAAGTCATCGTGAACAACCTCATCGGATTTACCGCCGAGCCGGACGAAACAAATTCCAGCCGATTCTCTTCCGATATCGCCAAGCGCTTAGCCATTCCCATCTTCCATGTCAATGGAGAGGACCCGGATGCGGTTGTCCGCGTCGCCGCGCTTGCAGTCGAATACCGTTACGCCTTCCACAGCGACGTCGTCGTTGATCTTATCGGATACCGCCGTCACGGCCACAGCGAGGTCGACGACCCCACAATCACTCAACCCATCCGCTACGCTCGAATCAAGGACCATCCTCCGCTCTATGAGATTTACGCGAAGCAAATCGGAGAGGACCCCTCTGCAAGAGCAAAAGAAATACAAGCCGATCTTGCCGCAGCCCAAAAAGAGGGCACGCGGAAAACAAAGATCGCCCATTTATCGGAGCTCCCGCAGTATTGGTCTCCGTATCGCGGCGGTCCATACCAGGCCGCGGATGAAGTAGATACCGGATTGAGCCCGGAGCGTATCGAGCAGATTAGCCGCGGCATTTCGGCCTACCCCAGCGACTTCCATATCCACCCGAAGATCAAGAAGCTTCTCGAGCAACGCGGGGAGATGGGTCGAGGCCAGCGTCCCATCGACTATGGAATGGCCGAGGCGCTAGCCTTCGGTTCTCTGCTGACTGCCGGCACTCCCGTCCGCTTCAGCGGACAAGACAGCCAGCGCGGCACTTTCAATCAGCGGCACAGCGTTCTGGTCGACATCCAGAACGAGAATCGCCACATTCCCCTGGCGCACTTGTCGCCTGACCAGGCACCCTTCGAAATCTACAACTCGATCCTCTCCGAAGCCGGCGTCTTGGGCTTCGAATACGGATTCAGCCGCGACTCTCCCGAGACGCTCGTGATTTGGGAAGCGCAGTTCGGCGATTTCGCCAACGGCGCGCAGATCATCATCGATCAGTTCATCTCTTCAGGCGAGGACAAGTGGGGACTACTCAGCAGCGTGGTATTGCTACTCCCCCACGGCTACGAGGGTCAGGGGCCGGAGCACTCGAGTGCTCGCGTCGAGCGTTACTTGCAGTCAGCGGCGCATGACAACATGCAGATCTGCCAGCCCTCCACAGCGGCGCAGTACTTCCATTTGCTGCGGCGTCAGGCTTTGCGCCCGTGGCGCAAACCACTTGTGGTCTTTACTCCTAAGAGTATGTTGCGGCACCCTGATGCGAATTCCACGCGCGAAAGTCTCTCCGCGCCGCGCTTTCTAACGGTGATTCCCGAGAAGGAGCTGACGGAGGTAAACCGTTTGCTCATCTGCACCGGCAAGATCGGCCATGAATTGCGGGTGGAGCGCGCCAAGCGAGGAACCAGCACGACAGGGATCGTGTTCTTGGATCAGCTCTATCCTTGGCCGGAGAAGGAATTGGCTGCGGAGATCGCCCGCCATCCAGAGGCCCGTGAGATTGTCTGGGTTCAGGAAGAGCCTGCGAACATGGGAGCTCTCTCCTTCGTAGTTCCACGCCTGCGCCGGTTGGCGCATGATCGCACAGTGTTGAGCGTGAAGCGGTCGGCTGCAGCCAGCCCTGCAACGGGTTCTGCCAAGGCACACGACCTCGAACAGAAAACTCTCATCAGCTTAGCCTTGCACGAAAGCGGAACTTAGCGGGCGGCCTTCAGGCTGCCCGCCTGTCCATCGACGCTGAAACAAAACACCTCTGCACGCGAACTCCCAGCGGCGAGCGCTGCGGCTGACCCTGCAGCAACCGGTAAATCGTGCAGCTTCCAACGATGCCGAAATCCCGCAGTGGGCCGTGCGTCAAGAAGCTCTGCGGGAACGCCCGGAGCCAGTGAGACATCGAAAGAGTCCAGCGCCAGATTCAATCCAACCCCTTCGCCCTTGAGGATTGCCTCTTTGCGCGTCCAGCAACGGTAGAAGCCGTCCACCCAGGCGTTCCCGTCGAGTGACCCAAGTGCCGTTCGTTCTGCGGCGGAAAAGTAACTCTCAGCCACATCCCGCTCCACCGGATGAACATCTTCGATGTCGACGCCTACCTCTATGTCCTTCGACAGGGCAAGCAAAGCTACACTTCGGCTGTGGCTCAGGTTGAAGTGCAGAGGAGTACTCTGCTGATCGCCCGCTAGCTCCGGCTTGCCGAACCGATTCGTGCGAAACAGGACATGATCCGGAGCCGTTTGAAGATATGCGCCGAGGATCTTGCGCATCGTCGCATGCGCGATTGCAAAGCGTGTCCGATCGGGCTCAAAACGAAAACGATGAAATCGGTCCAACTCTTCTTCATCGAGCAGGGCAACCTGAGCTGCTTCGAGTGGGGAATCGAGCGGCCAGCCCCAGACATGAATCTGCTCCGGAGCGATCTTCTGGGGAACTGTTGAAGTAGGCCAAGCCAAAGAAACGGACACGCTTCTGATCTTATAAGCTGCGAAACACCGAGAGATGCTGTTGCAAGCATTTCCCGTTTGGCTATACCTGGTATACCTGGCCAGAATTGCGGGCTGCGTACGCGCGTCGCGACCGTCGTCCGAAAACGGACAGTGTAAAGCAGGAGCGAACACCTCGAATTCCCGTCCAGCCTGGCTCAAGAGCTGTAACTACCTGATTTTGAGGGCGAATCCTTACCTCAGCTTTGGCTGTGTGCATGCTCTACCCTACGGCAGAATGGATATTTCCAGGCCAGACCTCAAAGCGAAGAAAAGACGGCGTCAGATCATAACCATTGCAGTCGTCGTCTTGTTCGCCGGCGTTCTGTGGGGCCTGGTCAGAAGACTGAAACCTGCCGCACCCACGGTGGATCGGGCGACGATCTGGACTGACGCGGTGAAACAAGGCCCAATGCTGCGCCAAGTCCGTGGCCTGGGAACTCTAAAGCCGCGCGAGGATGCCATCCGTCAAATCCCGGCGCAAACCGACGCCACGGTTGTTCGCATTCTGATGCTGCCCGGATCGCTGGTGAAACCCGATACGGCTCTGGTCCAGTTGAGTGATCCGGAGGTCACTCAGGCAGCAGTCGACGCGCAGTTGGCACTGAAAGAGGCGGAGGCGGACCTCAAAAACACTCAAGTAAAGCTCGACAGCGACCTGATGGCGCAGAAATCGAGTGCAGCTACCGTCAATGCGAACTTCCAGCAAGCGCAGCGGCAGGCCAAAACGGATCAAGCCCTCTACAAGCTCGGTGTTATCTCAGGGCTTGCTTACCAGAGTTCACAGGGAACGGCGGACGAGCTCAGTACTCGGAACACTCTTGAAGAACAGACGGTCGAGATCAACGAGAAGGCCATCACTACCCAACTGGCGGTGCAGCAGGCGAAGGTGGCTCAAGCCAAGGCCATGGCCGATTTGAAGCAGCAGCAGTTGGCTGCCTTGACTGTGCGGGCAGGCATCGCTGGAGTGTTGACTGATCTTCCTCTGGCAGCCGGCCAAAGGGTCACGGCAGGCACGATGCTGGCCACGATCGTAGAACCGAACCAGTTGAAAGCGGAATTAAAAATCGCCGAAACCCAGGCGCGAGACATTCAAATTGGCCAGTCTGCCTCGGTTGACACACACAACGGCATCATTCAGGGCACAGTCTCAAGAATTGATCCCGCAGTACAGAACGGAACGGTCACCGTTGACGTAAAGCTTAGTGGGGACATGCCGCAGGGCGCGCGTCCCGATCTCAGTGTGGATGGAACCATCGACCTTCAACGCCTGGCGAATGTTCTTTATGTGGGTCGCCCCGCGTTTGGAGACGAAAACAGCACCATCAACCTTTTCAAGGTCGATTCCGATGGCAAGGGAGCCGTGCGCGTGCCGGTGAAAGTCGGACGAGCATCGGTGACCTCGATTCAGGTCATCGAGGGATTGCATGAAGGGGACACTGTGATCCTTTCCGACATGTCGCGATGGGATAACACGGATCGCATCCGGCTGGACTAACTAAAACATTGCCAACAGTGCGGCTCAGCTACGCACCCGATGAGGAGCAGGAATGATGGAAGATCGGCAGCCACTAATCCAAATCGAAGACCTCACCAAGGTGTTCTACACCGATGAGATTGAAACGCATGCGCTTTCCGGCGTCCACTTGGCCATCCAACGAGGCGAATACGTCGCGATGTCTGGTCCCTCGGGTTGCGGAAAATCAACCCTGCTCTCGATCATCGGCTTGTTGGACACGCCTACCGATGGCAAGTATTTGCTCAACGGGAAGCCTGTCGAGAACCTGAATTTTGGCGAGCGCTCGCGGATCCGCAATCAGGAAATCGGCTTCATCTTTCAGAGCTTCAATTTGATCGGCGACCTGACGGTGGCAGAGAATGTGGAACTGCCGCTGACGTACCGCGCTGGAATGCCGGCGGCCGAGCGCAAACGCCGCGTGCAACAATCGCTGGAGCGTGTCGGCATGGCCCATCGCATGCGTCACTATCCATCGCAACTCTCCGGCGGACAGCAGCAGCGTGTTGCTGTTGCCAGAGCGCTGGCTGGCTCTCCATCCATCCTTCTGGCCGACGAGCCTACTGGCAACCTCGACTCGAGAAATGGAGAAGCCGTCATGGATCTGCTCCAGAATCTGCATCAGGAGGGCGCAACCATTTGCATGGTGACGCACGATCCGCGTTTCGCCCGCCACGCAGAACGCAATATCCACCTCTTCGATGGCAAAGTGGTCGCGGAGGGCGATGCATTGGAAGAAATATTGGAGTCGCG
>DASYBJ010000540.1:0-5736 GCA_036500845.1 Acidobacteriaceae bacterium | reverse complement strand
TCTATCGATCGCGGCGTTCCTCTTCGCCTTGGCTGTCATCCATCGAATGCATGCTCTCCGCCACTGGAGCCTCCCTCTTCACGTGTGGCAAATGTCTTTTGTTCTCAGCTTGCAGGCGGCTGCCATTGCCGGTCTTCTGTTTTCGTTAGTGGTTTGGGTCTTAGTGGCCGTGGCTACACCTGTGCCCGTATACCTCACGGGCGTAGCCCTGGCCCAGGCCCGCGTGCTGCAAGACCGCATCCCGGAAGAGCTCAAAGAGCGGCTTACTCGAACTGTGGCTTAGCGCTTTCTTTCACGACAAGGGGTTCCCCATTTCTGACGTGCACTCTGCGTCAGAGGCTGGATAAAACGGGGGTCAGGTTTAGGGGTCGGAAAAGCAGTCCTCAATCCTCAGAAAAAGTAGCATCCCGAGCGTAGTCGAGGGATCTGCTTTTGGGAGACCACAAACGTTCCCTTTTTTGTTTCCGATTTTCACCGTGTCCCGGCGGCAGCTCAAGGGTTCCCCCATTTCTGACGCGCACCCTGCGTCAGAGGCTGGATAAAGACGGGGGTCAGGTTTAGAGGTCGGAAAAGCAGTCCTCAATCCTCAGAAAAAGTAGCCGTCATCCCGAGAGGATGTGACTTTATTCGATTTTGCGCCTTTTTGGGCGTCTAAGCTCTTTATTTTCAGTATCTGTTTTTGTGCTAAATCAAAAAAGTCACACGCTCCGAGCGTAGTCGAGGGATCTGCTTTTGGAAAACGACAAACGTTCCCGTTTCTGTTTCCCGCTTTTGACCGTGTCCCGGGAGCAGCTCAAGCGTTCCCCGTCCTCCGCGCCGTGCCGTCGGCGCGTAGGGTGGAAACCACAAAGGTGAGCACCAGAGACTCGCTGACTCGCATGGAATCCGTTGAATCTTCCACCCACAAGCACCGAATTCCCGCCGCCTTTGCCCTGAATCTAGCTGAGAAATAGGCCTTTTCCCCCTGCCCACAGCAATTTCGCAGCCCCCTTTACAGTCCGAGCGACAAATTGACGCCAGTTACAATCAAATCACAGACTATGCCTCCCAGCGACGTGAAAAAGACGGCTGATGGGACCCATCCCGCAGCGACCACGACAGTAACGACAGCCCCAGGCCCGGGGACGCAAGACGTTCGCTATGACCCGGCAGAGATTGAGGTGCGTTGGCAGGAGCGGTGGGCTAGGCAACCGGAGCTTTATCGCGCTGAAGGCCACGAAAGCAACAAACCAAAGTATTACGTGCTCGAAATGCTGCCCTACCCGTCCGGCCAGCTGCACATCGGTCATGTTCGGAACTACTCGATCGGCGACGCGCTGGCGCGCTACATGTGGATGCAGGGCTACAACGTATTGCACCCCATGGGATGGGACGCCTTCGGTCTCCCGGCGGAGAATGCGGCGCTCAAGAACAACACGCCTCCTCGAGATTGGACACTTGGAAACATCGCGCACATGCGGCGCCAGATGCAGCGGATCGGGCTGAGCTACGACTGGCAGACTGAATTAGCAACCTGCCTTCCCGATTACTACCGCTGGAATCAGTGGTTCTTCCTGCGCATGTTGGAGAACGGGCTCGCTTACCGCAAGCAGAGCAAAGTGAATTGGTGCCCCGAATGCGGGACGGTGTTGGCGAACGAGCAGGTCGTCAATGGCTGCTGCTGGCGCCATGAAGATACGCTGGTCGAACAACGGGATCTGGAACAGTGGTTCCTACGTATCACAAATTACGCTGAAGAATTGCTGGAGGGTCTGGACAAGCTGCCGGGCTGGCCTGAAAAGGTTCGCACCATGCAGCGCAATTGGATTGGCAAGAGCGAAGGCGCCACCGTCGAGTTCGCAGTCGAGGACGCCACGCTCGCCATCGAAGGAGAGAACGGCCGCCGTCAGGGCAAGGTCCCGTTGCCCCCAGCCGAGGATTACAAGGTAGGCCAATCGAGCAACGCCTCGCAGAAGGTGAAGGTGTTCACCACTCGGATTGACACCATCTTTGGCGCGACCAGTATCCAGCTCGCTCCCCAGCATCCTCTGGTGGAGGAGTTTGCGCAAAACGACAATCGGCTGCGCTCCGAAGTAGAGTCGCTGTTGGAGGAGCAGAAGAAGGCACGCGAGGCCGACGCAGTTGGCACGATCGAGAAGCACGGCGTCTTCACCGGTCATTTTGCGATCAATCCCTTCAACGGGGAACGTCTGCCAATCTGGGTCGCCAACTACATCTTGCTGGAGTACGGCACAGGGGCCGTTATGTCGGTGCCCGCCCACGATGAACGCGACTATGAGTTTGCCAAGAAATATGGCCTCGAGATCCGCATCGTAGTGCTGCCGCGGCGCACGGGAGAACCGTCTGAAAAAGATCCGGACGAGCCGGTGCTTCCCTATTCCGAAGAAGACAGCCTGCTGATCAACTCCGGCGAATTCAGCGCACTGGGTTGCCAGGAAGCACAGCACAAGATGACAGCCTATGCGGCAGAGAACAAATTTGGCGAAGCTACCGTGACCTTCCGCCTGAAGGATTGGGGTGTTAGCCGCCAACGCTACTGGGGCACTCCTATTCCAGTCCTCTACTGTGAAAAGGACGGCATTGTTCCCGTCCCGGATGATCAGCTCCCGGTTCTGCTCCCTGAGAACGTCGAGATTACTCAACAGGGTGGTTCACCGCTAGCCAAGGTGCCGGAGTTTGTAAACGCAGTGTGTCCGAAATGCGGAGGAGCAGCACGACGTGAAACGGACACGATGGACACGTTCGTCGATTCTTCCTGGTACTTCTATCGCTACACCGATGCACAGAACTCGAATGCCCCGTTCTCGATGGAAAAAGCCGCCTACTGGTTTCCGATCGATCAATATATCGGAGGCGTGGAACACGCGATTCTGCACCTGATCTACTCGCGTTTTTGGACCAAGATGATGCGCGACATCGGCCAGGTGCGGAACGACGAGCCGGTCGAACGGCTCTTCACGCAAGGCATGGTGATCAAAGATGGCGCGAAGATGTCCAAGTCGAAGGGCAACGTCGTTTCACCCGACGATATGATCGCCCGCTATGGCGCAGACGCTACCCGAGCGTATGCACTCTTCGCCACGACTCCGGACCGCGATCTGGACTGGCAGGAGGACGGCGTAGCTGGTGTAAGCCGTTTTCTGAGTCGCGTCTATCGGCTCGTCATGCGCCATGCTGCCGAACTCCGTCAGGCTTCGCGAAACGGAGAGCAGACCTCCGCCGCAGCTGCCTCACCTGACGCGCAGGCGCTCTTGCGCAAGCTGCATCAGACGATCCGGAAAATTACGCAAGATTTCGCCGGACGATGGCACTTCAATACTTCGATTGCCGCAATCATGGAGCTGGTCAATGAAATCACTGCGGCTGAGCCGCGTTTGGCCGAGCTGGCTGCTGAGGAATCGGCAACATTGCTCGCGTCGCTGCTGCGCCCGCTGATTCTGCTGCTCGCTCCGTTTGCTCCTTATCTGGCCGCCGAACTTTGGGAGCAGATCGGTGAGACTGATTCTCTGCTTCGTCATCCTTGGCCTCAATTTGACGAGAACCTCGCGCGAGAAGAGGAGATTGAGGTCCCAGTGCAGGTGAATGGAAAGCTGCGCGCCCTCGTGCGCGTCGCGCCCAACGCCGATAACGAGACTTTGCAGAAAGCTGCGTTGTCCGAGGAGAAGGTGCGAGTCTCGATTGCGGGCAAGCAGATCGTCAAGGTCGTGATTGTACCCGCCAAACTGATCAACCTAGTGGTGAGGTAGCGGCCTGTCCATCACCGTGAACGCATCGGACAAGCAGCGGCCTGGCGTCGCAGAAATGCGCGATGCGGCGGTCGTCCGCGGTACGCAGTCTCTCGTGCACATGCTGGGCGCATGCTGGGGAAGGCCCAACCTGCTGCTGCTGGAGCTAGGGTGGCGCTGGAGCTTTGGAATTCCCGCACTGGCGTTTCTGATCTACGCGGCCGTGCATGTGCTGGGTCCTTTGCCGCTGCGCGACACGGGCATCTACAATCTTTCGCTGCAGAATCCGAAGGATGCGGCGGAGCAGGTGGCTTCGGCTGTGGCGCTCGTTCTTCCTCCTGCGGTCGCTGTCGGCCGGTGGGCCGGACCTGCGCTCGCGATCGCTTGGGCAATCGCTTCCGGGCTCGGCCGGAGTCTTGTCCTCAAGAGGCTGGACCGCGAGATGCACTTCGCCCGGATCACGCTCATCGCCTTGCAGTTGTTCCGCCTGCTAGCCTTGGGAACGGCGTTTGCCGCCTGGTGGTTTGCCCTTCGTTGGGCTGCAGTCCGCACTTTAAGTCAGAGTCCGCCCAATCTGGTTGGCTACTCAGCTTGGGTGATCTGTCTCTCGCTCGGCGCGTTCGCCGCGTGGGCGTTCGTCAGCTGGATCTTTTCAATCGCGCCTTTGCTTGCCATGCTTGAAGGTACCTCCGTTTTCGGCAGCCTGGCGCGGAGCTTCAGACTAGGCCCCCTTGCCGGCAAGCTGGTTGAAGTCAACTTGGTTCTCAGCATCGTCAAGCTTGCGCTCATTGTTCTCGCGATGGTCTTTTCCGCCATACCGCTGCCGTTTACGACGTCAATGTCGGGACCGCCGCTCTATCTTTGGTGGCTCGCAGTCAGCATTCTCTATTTCGTTGCATCCGACTTCTTCCAAGTCGCCAGACTTGCCGTCTTTGTCCAGCTCTGGCGCATGTATCATCCTCTACTCCATTCCTCAGCCGTCTAGCTGGGGTACTGGCCAGGGGAGAGGAAAACAGGACGGGTGGGTGGCCCATTCAAGCCTTGTTTGGGCTTGAGTGGGGCAGTTCCCGGAGGACTAAGCGGTTCTTCATCGCGCGTGGGAGTGCTTGAGCCTAAGTTGGCATCAGGAAATGTTGCGATCGAGCGGCCATTGAGGTTCGGAGTCGGCCCGAAGGTTCGCTTTGGCCCATTCGAAGCTGGCGATATAGCTCGTGAGCTCTCCATCGGTAGGCTTGCCGTATCCCTGGCGCAGCAGCTCGACGATCTCGGACGCCTTCTGCGCGTTCGAAGCGCGCAGGCCGTAATCCTCCGCAGCGGTTTCCGTGTGCAGCTGGGCAAAGCCCGCGTCGCTCCGTGCCGGCGCAGCCTGGGCCTCGACGGCCGCTTGTCGCACATAGAGGGCGCCAGCGGAAGCAAGCGCAAGCAGGATAAGCAGAGTTGCCTTCATGAGGTTCCGCCTTCTTCTTTTAGAGGGCCGTCATCCCGAGCGCAGTCGAGGGATCTGCTTTACTGACGGATAGTGTTGGGTAAAACTGTCAGCATCAAGGTCACCATCTACCGATTCTCTACACCCGATGAGAGACAAGTCCTCGTCGCTGCGTTTAAGAAGGGCCAGAATCAAAGTTTGGTCACCGCGCTCACCAAAATGAAGGCCGTTGGACGCATCGCCATCACCGGCACACTGGGCTACGATCTCAGTTACATCGCCCTGACTCAGTTACATCGCCCTGATTCGTACCCCAACCGGCCGCAAGATTCGATTCGCGACTAACCGCCAGATCCGTTTCGCGGAAGCCTATAACAGTGGTCCAAGCATGGCCTACAACTGCCGGCGAATTCGACTTGAATGACTCCGACAAGAGTAAGAGTTCCGGGCGTTCTTTATCCTGCGACTCAGCTGATCATCAACAAACAGGGCGAGCTTCAGTTTGAGCTCAAAAAAAAACCCTGGAAGCTCGTGAACATCATCGATTGGAGCCAGGCCGGCACCAAGGAGTAGGGCCGGAAATAC
>DASYBJ010000539.1:0-7063 GCA_036500845.1 Acidobacteriaceae bacterium | reverse complement strand
AATCTATCTATGTTTTTCTATGTTTTTCGCTGCGTGCGTGATCTACTGTTCGCCGCGACCCTTTAGCCTGACAACGCCCCAGTCCGAAACGTGAACCGCGATTTTTACTGATATTGCGAGGCAGTACACTCGCATACCGATCTATGGGCTCGCAGCCCGACCAAACGCGAAATATGCTAAGCACCGCCTGCAACACACTGATTTCGCAAGGGTTTTTTGTCATCGCCCAGAACTGACCATCCAAGGTCCTGCCAACTCTTCGCCGCACTTGTGAAACTGGACCGTTGGAGACATCGTGAGGTCGGTTTTCATTGATCTCTCGTTTACTTAGCCATACAGATAAGTGCCAGGGAGCGAGTATTTTCTCCTTCTTAAGTTGATCTCCTCCATGAAGAAAGCCAATTTGCTCCTAGCTCTCAATGAGGTAGTGGCACACCAACTCCGTCTTCCGTTATCGAGTTCGGCGCAATCCTAAGCAAGTAGTTTTTGGGTAAAGTCCCTTAGGAGATCGCGGATTTATCTAGCTCACCCATTGCCTCGAATAGCTCAAGATGAGTTAGCAGCAACGTAATCTCCCACGCCCGTGAGGTTGTTCTTACCTTTGTTCCACAAGGCAAACAGAACCTCCGTCAACAACTGCGTGATTGCGGGACCAGTAAATTGCGAATCCGTTCTCATGACACCAGGAGCCAGGGCGACCCACCTACGGTTCCAGAAAATGCTCAATTTTTTTGCCTGACGGCATGCCTAGAATCTCTCAGCAGGAGCGGCATCACGTCATGCGATATGAACCGGCGCTACGGAGTGAGCGCTAGATACCTGGACGACCTGACGGCAGAGCTTAGGGGCGGAGGGCCGATCAAATCCTGAAGGGAAGGATTCGACGAGTGGATTCTTTCGAGCAACTTGCAAAGAGCGACCAGACGCCCAGTGTGCCCGTGGTGATCCGGACTCGATCCATATCACCGAAGTGTGCATTGGCGCCTACGGCGGGATTGCGGTTGTACGATGTTCACGACCGGGTGATGTTCGATTCCAAGGCCGTCATTAACGATCCTCCCGGCCTGCTCCACTGGTTGCGCGGTGAAGGCTATTACGAGGTGGCGGCCCAGACCCAAAGCGGCCCACCGGCGGCTCGGGAATTTGATCTTCCTTGACGCCAAATCTACGATAATTTCCTGATCGGCCAAGTGATAGCGCATGCTGGAGAATCGCCATCTACGGTACTTCATCGAAGTAGCCAGGTCTTTGCACGTCAGAAGAGCAGCGGAGCGTCTTCACATCGCCCAGCCTGCACTTACTCAGAACATTCAGCAGCTCGAGAGCGAGTTGGGGGTCGAACTCTTTCATCGCGAGAGCCGGCATCTCCGTCTGACAGAAGCCGGCCAGATCTTTCTCGCTGAGGCGGAGCAGAGTCTTCGCCAATTCGACCATGCGCAGAAGACCGCCCAGCGCGCCGCACGCGGCGAGGTGGGGAAACTCGTTCTTGGGTTCCAAAGCACCGCAGGACTCTCTCTCGTACCAAATCTTCTTCAGAACTTTCATACAGAGTTTCCAGACATCGAAGTAACTCTGGTCGAAGCAGGCAGCACAGCCCAGAAACGCGCATTAAGGAGCGGGGAGATCGATATTGGCTTGCTGTACGCACTGCCCGATGCGGGTTTCGCTTACCGCGAACTCGAGCCGGAATCCCTCGTGATCGTTTTGCCTGAGGACCATCCGCTTGCCGTTCAGGACTCGGTCGCCCTTGCGGAACTCGCGCAAGAGGTCTTTATCCTGCCATCGAATTCGGCGGCGGAGGTTTTGCACCACGCTGTTATGACGGAATGCGCCGACGCGGGCTTTCAGCCAAAGAAAGTCCAGGAAATCACCACAGCGCAGACAGCTCTCGGCCTGGTTTCCGCTGGATTCGGCGTTTCGATTCTTCCAGCCTCTGTTCAGGTTCTTATACGGCGAGGTGTGACACTTCGGCCGATACGCGATAGCCGGATTCAGGTGGGCCTGACGTTCCTGTGGATGGAAGACAGCCGCTCTCCATTCCTGGCGAACCTTATGAAATGCATCTGAGGGCAACTGGATCCAGCAACGATTCTCCTGGGGATTGGTGCTGGCCCTGTTTGAGCTCGACGGACAACAGTGCGCGATCACCCGGCGAATCTCTTCTGACCCACACACAACGAATGAGGGAGCGTTCTAGTTGACCTCGAGCAGAGGGCAAGGGGTATGGTCCGCCACGTCGTGCGCCGTAGAATGGAGCGCTCCGAGCCTGTGATGTTTTGGGAGGCCGATGACCAGGAGATCTGCATGCTCACGTTGGGCTGCTCGAACGATCCCGGACACTTCGCCTCCGTCGACCAGAATTGCGTCGGCGTTAACGCCGGCCGCTGTCGCTCTCTTTATAGCGCTTTGTTGAAGAGTTCTGAGTTGGCTGCGCTTTCCTTGGAGCGACTCGTCGACTACGGACGGAGAGACGATCGCAGCGATATTGTAAAAGGCAGGCAGAGCCTCGACGACTGTGACTATTTTCAAATGAGCTCCAAGAGGCTTAGCAAGTTCGATGGCCGACGCCAGGGCACGAGCGGCTTCTCGTGATTCATCATAGGCAACCATAATTGTGTGAAACATAACGAACCTCCTGACATAATTGCGCGATGGGCAATGTCCGGTTAGCTGTGGTGATGCTGGTGCGAATGAAAATGATCCTCGGTCACAGTGACAATGGAAATCACGGCAGCAATCGCCGGCAGGAGACAGAGCAGAGCTAAAGACTTAAGCATGCGACCTTCTTCCTTCAAGACCCAAAATACGATCTTGAAATACACCTTAAAAGATGGTCTAAAAGCCCACCCGGAGCGATACTGTTTAAAGCGGCATTTGATAAGCCACTGTTATCAGATAGGCTGTTGAGCAGAGCCAAAGTCGGACTCAAAAGGGGCGGTCAAGGCCATCTCAACGATCCGAAAGTCTCGCTCGACGGCATTGCTCATGGCCGCCCGCGCCTGGCGGACCGGATCGACGCGTGCAAGGTGGGCGCGGACTACGCGCAGACGACGACCCGCTCGTTCACTACGGCGGGTAACAATATTGAATTCGCTATCGAGGCAACATTCTGCCAACAGCGAAGCGGGAATTCATGTGAGTAGATGTGGCCGAGGTAACAGCACCTCGAGGAAATTGGGTACTTCCGGCAGTTAACGAAGTCCGTCTTGGTCTGATCCTTCTCCGATTACTCTGCCAACTGGCACAGCTCAAGAGGTCTGTTATCGAATTCGCCACGAATCGTAATGGTACTGGCGCTAAAGGGCTTATGAGCCTATGGCGGAGAGAGTGGGATTCGCTTGCATACCTTTCGCGCATCTCACTGAAGGTCCTAGACTTACGGAGAATTCCTTTACAGTGAAGTACATGCACCGATTTCTCCTCCGTACACCTTTTCCACACTTTCTCTGGTTTAATCCCAATTTCGGTCTTTTATAGACACCATAGACACCAAGCAATCGGATCTCGGAAATAACCCACGAAACTAAATTGCGCCCTTTTTGGCTCCCCGAACTCAGCTGCCAGGCAGCGATGGGAACTGATCGCGACTCGCAATGGCCCAGATTTGACTGAATTTCCTATCCATCCCAGTATGTCGAACATTCTATCGGGTATCAGTTCGGCATTACTTGCATCTCCTAACAAATGAAAGGGACTCTTCTCTATGCAGCTCGTCGAGTTGGTTGAAAACGGAACTCGCGCGTTGAAGGTTCGCGATCTCGCTCAACTATTGGGAGTGTCAGCGCAGCAGATCTATAAAATGGCTGCGAAGGGCGAAATCCCATCTTTCAAGGTGGCCAACGCAGTTCGCTTTGATCCCCATGACATCGCTACTTGGCTGCGACAGAAATATCCAGCGCGCACCGAGAAACTTCCCATCCGGGCGCCGCGCACAGCGTGATCAACTTAGGCGAAGGGAGTCGCGTCGGGCGGCGAGTTCCCTCGGCGGAGGGAGTCAGTCAGGAGAGCAGGTAGACGCTGAGACGACAGCCCGTTAGCAAGCGGTTAACAAAAAAAAGCATGATGAGGCTTGCTGGCACCACTCGCTGGAACCGAAAAGCCGTGAGAGAGAACCGATCGCTGGACTCCTAGCGCCCATCCAAATCGAAGAAAGCCGCGGGCATCACCCGCACGGCATACCGCTGACATAAATCCCGTTTACCGTAAATGCGCCACGGTTTCGATTTGCGCTTCTCCAAGCTACTACGGTGACGTGTTGTGAACAGCGGACCAGGGAGACGGGTAAACAGACGCCGCACCGATGGCAATTAGAACGGAAATCATCCCGCATCAAACCCCGATTGATTGTGGCCGTGGTTTTGGAGAAAGCTTCCAATTTCGAAAAACAGCCAAGGACCATCTTTGGAGATCGCTTGTTCGCCCATCGGTCTCGGGTATTTCTCGGGCTGAGTGCCAGGATCTATCGGGCTCGCCGATCCGATGCGACTTTTTAGGACGCACAGACTGGTGGTACAACAATCCAGAGACGATATTGTCATCCGGCGGTTTATGGAATGACCAAAAATCCGATGTGGAAAGAACTCACCGAACTGGGCATAGCGCGGAGTGAGAATACACCGAGCGCATTCTGGCCTTCGTCCAAGAGATCGAAAAGACCTGTCCGAGACCCTTCATTCCATTGTGGACCGATCTTGCGCTGGCGCGGGCCTTGGTCGTGCATTTGGCAATCCGTTACGGGCCGGACAGAGATCTCGCAGAAGCGCGTGCTGCCTTCGAGAGCATATTTGATCATCTGAAGCCGTTGCTGGAAAATTTGGAATTGCCGAAAGGACCTCTCCTCCAATGAAAGGCTCTTAGTCGGATCTATGCGGCTGACATGGATGCAGTGCGCCGGGCCAGCGGGCGAATGCACATCGATACGCCCCGACCTGCACAGTCGAAAAGATATGCTGTTTCCTCGAAGAGATAGCTTACATACTCAACAAAAATTAAACGAATAGTGGTAGAGCAGTGCAGAAGCTCAGGTAGGCCGAATGGCAGACAATCCCTTCACGAAACGCCTGACCCGGATCGGGCAAAAGCGGCTGGAGACATATGCAGAGCAGATTCTTGGTTTTGTCGAAAAGCTTGAGGCTGAGACGCCGGAACCATTCATCCCGATGTTGACGGATCTGGCGCTGGCCCACGTACTGATCACGCATCTGGTCAGGCAGTTCGGTCCTGTCCGAGGCATGGACGAGTCGAGAGTAGCGTTCGAGGACACCTACGCGAAGATGAAACCGATCATGGAGCGGCTGGAAAGAGAGAGACGAGAAGGAGGGACCCCGCAATGAAGCATTACGCAAGAAACCTGATCGTGTCGGCAGTTGCTCTGGCCGAATTGTACCTCGGAGGATGTAAACACGAGCCGAATCCGCCGACAGAGCAGGATGCGATCGCAGTCTGGAACTCGACCCATGAGAGTACCAAGAAGACCATCCCAATTGACTTGATAAGTCTGAAGAAAACCAATGGACAGATGCAGGAAATCAATGGGCAAAAGGTCTACACACTTTACTATGAGGCGGTACAGAAGAATTTAATCCGTTTGGGTGACCACCCCCCAGGATGGGTTCAGACCTACCAAAGCAATTACCCTTTCCAATGGACGGAGAAGGGCTGGCTGGGGCCGGACAGCAAAGTCTATCCGGAGCACTAGCCTCGGCCCGTTTGACCGAAACGGCGACTCGCTCTACGCTCTGCCCACCTGAAAACAGGCGGGAGGACAGAGTGGATGTATTCAACACCGGGCGAGACGCTGAACGCGCTTGAGAGGGCTGGGTACTTTACGGACATCAAGACGGCCACAACGGTCTACCTGGCCGGCAAAATCCACCGCCCCATCATGATTGAGGGGCCGGCAGGAGCGGGCAAGACGGAGCTCGCCAGCTCAGTAGCGCGCGCCTATGGCGTGCCGCTTCTTCGCCTGCAATGCTACCAGGGTATCAACGAAGAAAAAGCAATCGGCCAATACGATCGCAGCCTGCAGGAACTGTACGTTCTGCTGATGAGCAAGAGCGCGCGGACGCCGGATTGGGCTGAGATCAAGCGGGAAGTAACGAGCCGCGCTTACTTCATGGCGGGTCCGCTTCTCGAAGCCATCGAGCAGGAGAAGCGCTGTGTCTTATTAATCGATGAGATCGATAAGGTTGACTATGCGTTTGAGCCCCTCCCGCTGCTGAGTGCTGCACCTTTCCGTTATTGACGTCCTCCAGAGCACGGCACTCGCGCTCCCCGGTGAGAAGCCTGGACATGGCTTTTGTCCTTGTGACGTCCTCTGGCCCGGACCTGACTATTTCAAGGCGCTGAGGAGGTGACAAGGAAAGAAGTAAAAGCGTGGACATCGCTTTTCACCTTGTGACGTCCTCCCAGCTCGATCCTGGCTATTTCAAAGAGCTGAGGAGGTGACAAGGAAAGAAGTAAAGGCGTGGACATCGCTTTTCACCTTGTGACGTCCTCCTAGCTCGATACTGACTTATTTCGAGGAGCTGAGGAGGTGACAAGGAAAGAAGTAAAAGCGTGGACATCGCTTTTTTCCTTGTAACGTCCTCCGGCCCGACCACCTGTCTGAAATACGAACGCTGAACGAGGGAGTCAAGTTCCACCCCGTCGCATTTTTGGCCAAATAGATCTCGCCGAAAAGGCCAAGAGAATGGTTTTGTCGCCCTCTCGGTTATTTGAGCGAATAAGGAACTCGTGAGATTGTCTCGCATCGACGGGTCACCGTCACGGAGGCAAGTCTCATGGTCAAGTGGTTTATGCAGGCAGTACGAAGGGCGCAGAAGAACCTCTATGCGCTGGCTGTCGTACTGTTCGTCGGCGCCGCTCTGGTTGCACCCGCAGCCAGCGTGGCTCAAAACCTTGGAACAGCTCCAGCAACCGGTCAGGCCGTACAGGGTCAGACGGCGGCGCAGCCAGAGGGCGCATTCCTAAATGCGGTCAACTGGGTCTGCAACGTGATCTGCCCGGTTGGTGCTGGCATCGCCGTCGTCGCTACCGTTCTGCAGTGGCGCAGTGGCCGCAG
>DASYBJ010000538.1:0-8391 GCA_036500845.1 Acidobacteriaceae bacterium | reverse complement strand
GTGGCGCATTCTGGCGAGAAGAGTTTCCGCTGATGGTGGCGTGGGCATTCGGATGATGATGAATCTCGTGTTTCATCGGCCGCCTGATACCGTCCGCGCTTCGTCTCTCGGTTCGAGGCGCGGATGCTAGCTGATTTGGATCTCCTTTGCTGAAGCACTACGGTCGTGGCGGCTCAGGAGCGAGAGTCTGCGCAGACAATTAATGCATTATCTGCGCCGAGTCACTCATCGAGGGTCGAATGGTAAAGGAAAAAGATTCCGGGGGACGTTTTCACTTGCTTTAGCGGTGGACGTCTAACTCGATACAATACATTATCGCGTTTAAAACGACCCGGCCAGGGCCATGATGTCTGGGCTGATGTAGGCTCCCAAGAAAGCCGTGAGGCACAGTAGGATGAGCTCGCCGATGTTCCTCTGGAACTCGAATGGCTTGCGAACCTCACCAATCGCAAAATCCGGCGAGCCTATAAAATTTTCAGGATGGCAACCGTTGCGGGGCTTTGCTGGTTGCGAGGGCGGACTGGCGTAGCTCAGCGATTTCCTTGCCAAGCTTAGACGGTGAGGGCACAAAGAATATGCGGCTTTTTCCGGAATGCTTGCAGTTGAAACGGGGCTGTCAGGCATTACCCTTCAGAGCTTCTATTAGCCGCAATGGATGAACCGGCTTCGCCAATAATGGAAATTCGTAACCCTGGGAGTAGCCTTCTTGGAGAGTATCAGAAATTCCAGCTTGGCCGGAGAAAAGCAGTATCTTTGTGCTCGGAAGTATCTTGGTGATTGCGATCGCTAACTCGATCCCATTCATCAACGGCATCATTACGTCTGTCAGAAGGTAATCGGGATGAAACGACCGAGCTGTTGCCAGAGCTTCCCAACCGTCATACGCCGTCTTTGTCTTGAAGCCGGCAGAACGAAGGATCGCGGCGGTTGTATCGGCGAGAAGTCTCTCGTCATCGACAATAAGAACTCTAGGTTTGACCGGATCATCTTCCACACAACCGAATTCAGCTATCGGCAGTCCTGGAGCACGCCGTACAAACTCATCCGCAAAAAAGTATTCCCCTGCCTCCAGTGCCAATCTGCACCTCATTAATTATCGGTCTCAGCATCGTTGAGTCTCTTTGGTTTTTCCTCTGAACCCGAAAAAGGCAGGTAGATCTTAACAATCGTACCGCTCTCTCGTGACTCTGCAGTGCTGGATATGGAAATCTGACCTCTGTGACGTTCGACAATCTGTTTTGCTACCCACAGCCCAATTCCTGTTCCAAGGTTTCCCTTGGTCGTGAAGAAGGGTTCAAAAATCTTGCCTATATTTTCGCGGCTGATGCCGCACCCGGTGTCGCCGATGATCATCTGAACACCATCGCCATTCAGCTTCATCGTCCGGGCAATAGAGATCGATAAGGTACCCCCCTGTGGCATCGCATCGATGGCATTGGACACCAGGTTCGAGAAAACCTGAATGATCTCTCCGGAGCGAACCTTGATTTTGCGCAGATCATTAAACTTACTTTCCACTCTGATGTTATGGACGAGCAGCTTGCTCCGATAGACCGAGAGCACATTTTCCATCAAGTCGTGGAGGTAAACTTCTGTGGGTGATCCGGTGTCCCGATAGTAGCCGAGCGTCTGCCGGGCAATATGGGAGACCCGTTCGAGCTCGCTTTCCGCTGTAGTCAAGTAATTCTGAACTTCTTCCCTTGTCAGGTGATCCTGACGGGCGAGGAAGATCAGGTTCATCACGGATGCAAGGGGATTGTTGATCTCGTGGGCAATGGCGGCCGCCATGCGACCTGTTGCCGCAAGTTTCTCCGATTGAACAAGGATCTTCTCCATTTTTTTTCGGTCGGAAATATTGCGGGCGATCTTAGATGCGCCGATGATCTGGCCTGCACCGTTGTAGACTGGGGAAATTGTCACGGAGACGTCAAGAAGTTCCCCGCTTTTGCTGACCCGTGTCGTCTCATAATGCTCGATCTTTTCGCCCGCCCTGAGTTTGCGGAGAATCTCATCCTCTTCGTAGTGCAGCTCTGTTGGAATCAGCCGCAAGATGGATTGGCCTATCATTTCGTCTTCTGTATAGCCGAAGAGAAGGAAGGCCCCTCTGTTCCAGCTTGTGATAATGCCATTCAGGTTCTTGCTAATGATGGCATCGTCGGCAGAATCGACGATCGCAGCCAGCCGGAAGCGGCTTTCCTCGGCCTTCAGACGCTCAGAGGCATCGCTGGCGATTTTCGATGCGCCAATAATTATTCCGCCACCATCCCTGATTGGAGAGATCGTTAAGGAGATTGGAAATCTCTCTCCGTTCTTCTTGATTCTGGTTGTTTCGTAATGCTCAATGCGCTCTCCGGCACGGAGCTTCGCAAGGATCTGTTCCTCCTCGCTGTGCAGTTCTGGTGGGACCAGTTGCAGGATCGATTGCCCGACGATCTCGGAAGCCTCATATCCAAAAATGTGGCGAGCGCCTTCGTTCCAACTAGAGATAATCCCGTTCAGGTCCTTGCTGATGATCGCGTCATCCGAGGATTCGATGATCGCAGATAGAAAGTTCCGAGCGTCCTCAGCCAATACTTCAGGTCCATGGAATCCTGGCGGGAGTGTTTTTGCCTTTTTTTCCAAATGCGCTGACTCCAAGATCTGATCGCGGGCAAGCCGAAGGGTAAATCCACCTTCGAGCTTTCAGATGCCGATTTCCGCTCCCAGGTTTACACGATTCGCGCTTCATTGCGCGTGACAGAAGGCAGACACGAAGCGCAACATTCAAATCCTGACCGTAGTGTCCCTCCTTTACGATCTCCCGATCCGAGTTTCGTAACGACCTCGTCGTTTCCAGGTTCCTGGCCCCTTAATGATTTTCACCGTGATATTGGTTTGGCGCGCCCGGAGTTGGAACGTTGTCGGAGACCTGCGCTCCACTGGTATGTGTCCGGGTTAATGGAGTGGTGAGGCTGATACCGCTGCCTGAAATCTGTTCGCCAGACGCGTGCGCACGAGCAAGTGGTGCAGCGAGCATGATGGTGGCGCCGCCGCGGGCCCTGATCGAGGAGACGACGGCCGTTTCGGAGTTTGCTCCATCGTCGATTGAGATTGTTTGACCTTTACTAAAGCCGGTCACGTTTGCAGTAGGAAGAACAGTTGCTCCCACGCCGGTGGGAGTACTCAACGTAGTGCCGCCTGCTGTCCCAACAGTAGAGATGACTGCGGTTTCAAGATTCGCACCAGAATCAATAAGGATCGTCTGGCCAGGGCGGAAGCCTTCGGTACTGGTGACCTTGATGTTGGTTGCACCCGCGGGTGAAGTGGCCGGCAAAGTCGCAACGGCCTGCGTCAGGAAGTCGGTACAGTTGCTGTCGGTATCGGCGCCGTCGGGGAACCGTCCCGCGCTCGTATTGGTGGCAACCGGCGTCAAAATCGTTGACCATGGATCAAACACTGAGCCGGGTGCCGGGACGTAGCAGCCGCTTAGCTGTGCTCCTGAGGCGGCTTGGTCACCCTCGGCGGCCCATGGGTCGACAAGGCCGCCGTAGTTGAGGCTGTCGACAACCACTCCCGAGGCGTCCCGCAGCACCATGCTACCCTCTTCGACCGTGATGCTGTGACCGAATTGAGGGGACTTGGTGGTCAATTCAGGTCCTCCAAACCACTGGTTGGGCGCCGGCGTGCCTTGGTATCCCGCAGTCTTGGCGGCGGCATCACGTACAACTTCGTGGATCCCGTGGTCGTTAGCCAGTGGTCTGTCGAGTGCTATACCGGTGCCAAGCGCCTGGACTGGCTCGTTGCTCGAATGGGCAAAGGCAGTCGCCGGCTGGAAGCTGACTCCTGTCCCGCGATCGCTGAACGGGAGATTGGCCGCATGATTGAACCGTAGGGGAGCTGCCAGATCCAGGCCCGTACCCGGAGATACTACCCATTCACTGACCACATGAGGTTTGGCGAGCGCGGGTGTAAAGTCGATGGCGGTACCGTCCGGCCCCTGGCTGCCCACGGCTGTGACGGTAACGGCTTCCTGGCTTGCAGGCGTGCCGACCGCGATCCTGTCGCCTACAGCGAAACCCTCCGCCCGGCGTACGCTGATCCGGGTCGCTCCGGCGCTCGCAGGAGCTGAGAGATTGGTCTTATTGGCTGCTGAGCCGACATGCGCAACAGTAACGGTTTCTATTCCATGGCCAACGCTGTCGATATCCAACCTGATCTTGTCACCGATCGAGATATCGGAGAGGGATGTTACCTTGATGTTGGTGGCTCCGGCAGGAGCATCCCTCGCGAGATAGGCTTGTGTGCCTGGCTTGCCGACTGCAGTCACCGTGGCTATCTCGTACTGCTCCACAGTATTCACAGCGATCGGGTAGGTAGAACCATAGCCAAGCGCGATCTTCTGGCCGGCAACGAAGCCGGATGCACTCTCAACAGGCACATTGGTCGAGCCGGCAGGAATTGTGATTACCGGTCCTTCGGGAAGGGGTTGCCACAGCGTCGTGTGGTTGCTGGCAGCCGTCCCCAGGCCTGCGATCTTGCGCGTCTCCATGTTGGAGCCAGTACCGATGGTGATGGTATCACCAATCGAGATTCCATCCGTGTTCCTGAGATGGAGGATGCTGTCGCCCGCGCGCGCAGGAGCCGCCAGCCCGGAGTTGGAGAGACCGAGCAGGTAGAAGCCGCCGGCCGCAAGCTTTGTTCCAGCCGGGATCTTTGCCGTCGAGAAGATAGCCTGATGGGCTGGGTGCACGGTCAACGTCCAGTTGGAAATATCGACGCTTTGGGAACCTGCATTGTACAGCTCGATAAATGAGTTCGTCGGGTTGCCAGGGGCGCCTGAAGTGACTCGAAACTCGTTGACCTTGACTGGTCTGGCATTGCGCACCTTTTCAACCGCTCTCTCGACTTGCTTTCTGCCGCTGGTCGGGTTCGTCCACGATGCATTGCCGACGAGATCGCCGTCGGAGGCTACTGGCCCAGAAGTGACTTTGAAAGTCGCGCTCACGCTCGCACCCGGTGCGATCTGCTGAGCGAACGTCTTTGATGTCTCGGTTGTGCCTGAAACGACAGAGGTCCACTTGCTGGGTACAGCAATGCTCAACGAAACGCCCGCTGCAGGCGCTCCCGTCGTATTCGTGAACGTCACTGTGATGTCCCGCGAAGACTCCGGAGTGAACGTCTGCACCCCTCCCGCCGTGGATGCTGTCGCCAGCGGCGACACAGTGAGTGGAGTCACGCCGTACCTGGCATCCACAATGTTGGCTTGAACAAGCTGGTCGGTAGCGTTCGATGGAAATGTGCCGGCGGCCGTCATCGCTCCCTCATAGAAGGTTCCTTGCGAGCCGACACTGTTGTCGCCGCCGTTGCCCAACAGAATAGCCCCCTGCTTGCGCATCGGGTCATAGGTAGGATTCACGCGCGTTCCATCGAACATAACCGACAGAGTACCCTTTTGCGCGTCACCGCCCAGCGACGCCCAATGGTGCGGTTCTCCCTTGGCGATTGCAGTCACGAAACGCCAGGGGATGCTGGGTAGATTTGGACAGCCTTTGGAGCCATCCTCGTTGACGCAACCAACGAGATTGTTCTCCTGGTCGGTCATAATCCACGGACCCTTACCATCCCCGCTATACCACGGCGTGGCGTTACCAAAGTAGAGGGTTTCCATGGTGCCGTTGTCATCATCGCGGCTGTCGATCTCGGCATTGCCGTAGTCAAAACAGCAACCGGCATTGAAATGCTTACCACTGACGACCCAGTATTGCTCCTCCGCCTGGTCGTCGACTGCAGTGCCTTTCGCATCATTTTGGCGAAGTCCCATGCCCGGTTCGATGAACACACCGTAGACCTTGTGCCCCATGATCGTAATCGGCGCCATATCGGCAATCGGAAGGTTGTTGAAGCCTCCCAGGGCCGGGCCGCCGAACCCGCCACGGGGAGCCTGAATGAGATCGTTGTGCTTGGGAGATTGATCGTAGATGATGCTGATCCAGCAATAGGTGCCGGCGCAGAACCTATCCTGTGCGGCTGCGTCAGCGTATCCGCCCGGATCCGGAACTGGCGAGGCAGCAGGCTGGACAACAGGAATGTCCAGAGTCTTGCCGTCCGATTGGCGCAAAACCTGGTATAGGGGACCGTTATAGGTCGCATATAACGCGCGTGTAGTGCTATGTGCGGCGACACAAGGGGCACCGGCAGAAGCGTAGATGTCACAGGAGCCTTGAGGCCTGTGTGGAGGAACACCAACTCCCGTGGGAGCCTGCTGCGCCATCGTCAAGGTGGCGCCGACCACCGCAAGCACGAGTGAGAGCATAAGCGAGAAAACGATTCTCGTTTTCATTCCTATCCCGTCTGCTGTGAAGAATCCTCTTGGGCATTCCGAAGAGACGGAATCTTCCCTCGGTTTTGCGGCCCAATTTCTTCGAATTTTCTGTCGGAAATACGTATACCACCTATCCTGAATTGGCTCCATCTGCTCCCAACCGGTAAAGATAACCGGTTGGTTGCCAGGTTTTCATGTCCGTGAGCGCAGTATCGCCAATGCACTCGTTGACCCTAATTGGCATTGCCAAGTTGGCGTGTAGGGCATTTTCTCAATGGCTGCCACAGGCGCTTCTGGCGGCGACGATTCGGGAGCTGAAGCTTTAGGAGTCCGTTGGCTTTAGAAACGATAGAGGACATTATCGCGCTCAAACAATGCGGGAGCGTGCCGTCGCTTTTGTCTAAGGGCCGACGGCGCAAAAGAATACCTTGAGGAGCAGTTGCAGGGGGCTTCTGGAGACAAGCGGTAGCTACGTGTCCCGCAGCCCAGGCTGTTTTTCAAAAACCCCGCTAAGAGGCTGGCTTTTGAGCGGGAGATGAGCCGCAAGGAATGGCTGATTGAGCGCGTTTCATGTAATCCGGTTTTACTCGATCCGATATTTCTTCTTTAGTTGCCGCGAAAGTCCCTCTAAGTCGGAGTTTCACGAACTCTCTCCTTCGGCCTACTTTTTGTGGGTTGGAAACGTGTCTTTTATTGGCCGAGTTCCCGCCGCCAGCCCCGGACGTAGCTCACTTCAACGAGCAAGGTGTGAGGAGAAGTGGAGACCGCTACGAGTTGCTATCCACGTACCGCCGTTCGTGCAATCCATAGTCAACCGGCGGTGGCACGGCTACGACCGGGCGCGATGCCGGCGCGAATTCTTGCACGTGACTGCTTTCGAGGAGGGGCACTGCTAATGCAGCGCCCATACGCTCCACCGCTTGCAACATCTTGATTAGCAATTCCTGTTGTACCCCAAGAAAAACATCGTAGTCGGACGTTGTAACGTAGGCGAAGACCTCTACGTCGAGGGAATAGTCTCCGATTCCGATGAGGCGTACCGGAATATCGCCGGTTTCCACCTTCGAGTGTTGCCTCAGAATGTCTCGCACTGCAGACACCACTCGGAGCACCTGGTCCGAAGTCGTGTCTCGGCGGAGGCTAAGTGTCACATGGAACCAGATCTTGTCTCGTGCGCTGAAGTTTTCGAGTTCCGTAGCGGAGAACTGGTTGTTCGGCACGCTGAGGATAGTTCGATCGAGGGTTCGGATGCGGGTGGATCGGAGCCCGATGTGCATTACGGTTCCAACATGTGCGCCGAATCGGCAGAAATCACCGACTAATACGGGGCGGTCGCTAATGATCGAGATGCCACCGAAAAGGTTCTCAATTGTCTTCTGCGCCGCCAGCGCGACAGCGATGCCGCCCACACCGAGGCCAGCTAGAATCGTCGCTGTGTTATAGCCCCAAGCGCTCACTACGGCGAGTATCGCGATCAGAAAAAGGGACAACTTGATGACCTGCCTGCCTAGAGGAAGCACGGAGTAGGTCATCGCCTTCATGCGGGGGTCCAGTCGGGAACGCCATCGCTCTGCGACGTAGTCGACCGCGGCCGCGCCTGCCCACGCCAGCCCAAGGGCGAAGGCCAGCGCCAGCGCGCGTTCCATATACATCCGTGGCAACGCGGAGGGCGGTGCAGATGCCATCGCACCGCGGAAACCTACTATCGCCAGACAAACGCGGACAGGTCCGCGAAGCTGGCCTGCATTTGCATTCGTCAGCCGACCGAACGCGAGAACGAGCGCACGGGAGAGCAGTCCCGCAGCAAACCAGAGCGCGAAACCGATTGCCAGGAGAGCAATCCACCGCCACACAGGCGTGTCGAGTAATTCATGCGTCACCAGCAGTTGCGGTAGTTTCTTCTCAAGCGGAGTCTCGGTCAGAAGGTCGTGGGCTTTCGGAATCACCGGGAGGCTGTCCGCGGTGACTAGCCAGACCTTGAATCCGGGCTTGAGCTCTACACGCTCCAGGTCCAGTTCCAAAGGCTTTCCGTCGAGTTGGAAGGTGGCAAGGCCCTCCCGCGAAGGGGAGAGACCGTCAGACAGATCTCC
>DASYBJ010000537.1:0-3412 GCA_036500845.1 Acidobacteriaceae bacterium | reverse complement strand
TGTCGCGCTCCACCATCGAGCACAATTGACAGAAGAGGAAACGAGCTCCACGATAGTGTCCTCAGTTGTCAGGTTCGAGCAGCTCCATATCTTCAAGATCGCCGCGCTTGAACACGTCAACGTAGGGGAACGACGAGATGTCCCTTGGGGTATATGAGCTTTCTGGTGTTGCTGCTATGCCCTCTTTTGGGCGACGTGCAGATTCGTAAGATTGTGCTTGCGAATGCGCCCGCCGGGTCGTGCGTGAATCAGACGGCGCATTTCGGCGAACAGCTGCTCGCGCTTCTCCGGCAGCATCAACCGATGATCCGAAGCGGTGCTCATCATGGCAACGTATTCGTCGGCGGTTGTCGCGCTGAACCCGGGAAACACCTTGGTTACGTTTCGTCTGTCACCGGGTTTTCTGTAAATTAAGTAAACTCAGTTGGTAGCTCTCTTGGGTTGGCGTTGGCAGACCAATGACGCGTAAGAGGAGGACCACCTCGTCTACTCCACTCAGGGGGAACTTTGAGCGACAGCGATGACTTTTGGAAACTCACTGAGGCTTGATTAACGGGGAGTGATGACCCAGAACAGTCCAAAGCCACGGATGGATGCATACGAATTCATTCTGGAGAACATCGACAGTGTCCCGCATCTGGAAGCCCTTATGCTGCTTTGGAACAAGCGGCCTGCCGGCTGTACCCGCGAAGAACTTGCGTCCCGGCTATACATCTCTACGGAAAAGGTAACAGATCTGCTCCGCGACCTCGTCAGGTTGAGATTGATCTCTGAATCGCATACCGCGCCTCCGATGTACGCCTACTTTCCGCAGGAAGAACAGAACGAAATTATGCGGCTGGTCGACTTGGCCTACCGGCACGATCTTGTTCGGATCTCGACCATGATTCATTCGAAGGCATCCTCCCCGATACGCGAATTCGCCCGCGCATTTCGGCTGAAAAAGGACCGGGATTAAATGGCGCCATCGCTTTACATCCTCACCTCTCTGACGACTCTGCTTTGTGCCATTCTGCTGCTGCGCGCCTATGCCAATGTGCGAAGGCGATTGCTGCTCTGGAGTGGACTCTGTTTCGTCGGGCTGACCATTTCCAACCTTCTTGTGATCGCCGATCTTGTGCTTTTCCCGAAGATCGACCTCTACACTGCCCGGCTAGGCGCAGCCGCTATCGCTATGGCGCTCCTTCTTTTCGGACTGATTTGGGAGAGCCAATGAGCCCGATTACCCACCCGATGATCGATAGTTTCCTGCTGGGCTTCATCGCCGCCTGTTCCTTCGTGGGCGGATTATTCTTCCTCCGCTTCTGGAAAGCTACGCAAGAATTGTTGTTTCTCGCATTCGCCGCGTTCTTTGTCATTCAGGGCAGCAACGAAGTCGTCGTCCTCAGCCTCTCTCGTCCGAACGAAGGCAGCGTTGGATTATTTCTGTTGCGGCTAGTATCCGTTCTCATAGTGCTCGGGGCCATTCTCTGGAAAAATTCCAAGAGGAGCTGAGCAATCCTTCTAAGCCCTTGGGCAGTCATTGAAATGTTGAGGCTGGGTTAGTTGCGACGTCAGATCGTCTGCGGTAGCACCTGGTAGAACTTGTGCCAATGAGCCGGCCCCTCGTCAGCCTTCAAAAAACGTGGCGGATTTTGCGATGGATATCCGGCCAGAACTCCGCCGCGCCGTTGAAAATGGCTGTGTTTCCCAAGTCACGCGCGATGCGGTTTACCGTATGGCTGACACCGACGTCTTGCGAGGGATAGTAGAGATTGGAAACAGCGCCCGCGATGACGGTCCCGGATAGTGACGCGGAACTAAAAACTGTGCGACCGGAGTCGTTGTAGGTCACAAAGACCCGGGAAATCGCATAAAAAAGACGCTTGCCGAAAGGACCTTTCCCTAAACGAAAATAGCGCGGGTCCTGGTGGAAAGCCACGGTCAGAGCGTAATCGCCGATGAAGCTGGAAACGGTAGAATCCAGTTCCAGTGAGCCGAAACATTTCCCATATCCGTCCCAGCCGTGCCCGTAGCCGCAAAAGCCGTCCGTAGAGGAGTATTCCAGCGTACCCGCCTCAAACGCGGTCACACCGAACCCCAGCGGATCGTAGGCGCCCTGCGCCCATTCCTGGAATTTCTCCTTGGGACTCAGAGGCTGGAACTTCCCGTTATAGTCCACCTTGTATGCGGGTTCCACCCAGAAGATATGGCCGGGCGAAGCACTGTTTGCCGAAGGGCTGTTTTTCTTCTTTTCTTTGCTTTGAGGCTGTGTCGGATTCTGCTGGTTCTGCGTCCCAGGGCTGGCGCGGCGGATTACCCCTTCGTGCGGAAGAGGCGCTTCGGGAAGCGAGTGATCGATGGGCGCCTGTGCGAGCGATATCCTGATCGTTAGAGCAGAGAAGATAAGAATGAAAAGATTCGCGAGTGTTTGTTTCATGTTGTTCCTTGGAGAGCGTCAAGAAGTCGGGGGTCGACCGCGTAAGTAACTAAACTGTAAGAAGAAGCAGCCGCTTAAACTGAACATTTCCGAATCAAAACTTTGGTGATTTCGCAATCTCGGATACTTTGCTTGCCGGAAGTGCCATTGATTCGACAGGCAGGTTTTGGTTCCACCCCCGACTTTTTGACGCTCTCACCACCCGACCCGCGATTGCCTGATGTTTCAAGTTCTTAACGCGATTGTCGGGTGGCAAGCGTGATGATGGGCCGTCACTTCGCCGACGCCTCAGTTCGGGATCCTGGGGACGTTCTCCGCTTTGATTGCGAACTGCACCGTAGACGCCGACCAAGGCACAGCATACGGCGATACCTACAAGAACAAACATAATATCGATGGCTCTGCCTCCTTAATTTGCGATTGTTAGAACGCTTGAAGACACGCCCTCAAAACGGTGGCCAAAGACACCGACAGATGAGGATGAAAAAGTGCTAACTGTTCGAGGAGGGTGGAGGCCTGAAAAAATTCGGGAGGATGTGCATGTGGATGGTGGAACGAATCGCCCTGCTCACCTGGCGATCGCGGTAGACGATCAGGCGCTGCTCGGGTTGCGGGACGCTCGCGACCGATAGGGCCTTTAGTTCCTCTGTACCTTCGTTTGAGATCGATCGTTGAGAGTCGCAAAGATCGTCGCATCGTTCTTCTTCCTGATCGAACACCCCTGGGGAACTTGCGCGTACAGACGAAGCAAGGCGATAAGACGAGATCCGAACATTCACTCTCCACACGACCAGACAGAGGCATAGAACCAGCAGGAATAGGTTAGCGCCCGCCATTTGTAATCGTCTTGTCGTGAACGAGGTCATAACATCACCTTGGGAATACGCGGCTTTGTATCGTACGGCCTGTGTGAAGGCCGTGGATATGCCTCGCGCTTTGATCTCTGACGACGACCAAAATTGACACGGATATTCCGACAAGCGGGAGCAGGAA
>DASYBJ010000536.1:0-24857 GCA_036500845.1 Acidobacteriaceae bacterium | reverse complement strand
TTCCCATGTGACGGATCATGCCGATCGCTGCCAGATTGTTCTCCATGACGGACTCTGCCTGTGTGGCTTCGTCTTGCTCGGCCAGGAGACCGCATTGAAGAGACGTTTTTCGGGTACAAGTTCGGGTACAGACATCAGCTCGCCCCAATTATGGCAAACTCCGCTAAACTACGGTCCGGGCTGGATTTAGGTAAATCTCGATTACGGTCAATTACGCTTATTTATCATAGACTTACGGTGTTCTGCGGACACTCAAAATCCGTCGGAGGCAACTTCGTGGGGGTTCGATTCCCCCTTCCGGCACCACCTATCTTTCTTGTTTTCAGTGCTTTGCGAGCAGCGCCACGGATCTTTCCCAAACACCTCCGGTACAGATACGGTACAGCCATTATCCATCTTATTTTCAATCAGATAGCTATTCCCTGCCCTTTGGGTCCCTTTTCTAGCTTCGCTTAAATTGGGCTCAATTACGCTCAGTTACGGGATTCGCGGCGGATAATTGGTCCGCTGAAAACACGTGTTCGCATGACTCAGCACCGGCCTGGGTACGTCAATATAGGTCTCCGCAGCGCGGACCACTTCCACCATGTCGACGTCTTCACCGTGAACAGCAAGTCGATGAGTGATCTGGCGATTATGCGTTAACCGCTATGGACAAATCGGACGATGATGGATAACCGAAGCGTCGGCAGCTATGCCATCTACGTCTCAAATCCTGACGCCGTGGCAGCCGTAATAAGGTGAGCAGCACAGTAGGGCTGTGGCTCTGGTAGGCAGAACAGTAGTCGCCTATGCGCACCCATCTTCGACTCTTACAAGTTCATGTGCGACGCACTTTGCCCCTTCAGGGCGGGCCCCGCGATAGCTCGTCGACTGACTGTTGCCGGCGGCTGAGATGCTGCTGGGTTAAGGGCACCCGAGTCCCGTCGAATCGAGAGATACCGTAGCCCTCGCATAGACAAAGACCAGAGGCAGCAGGTACTTAGGACGCGATCTGCAGGCCAGGCCAATCGTCCGGTTTCTGTAGGATAGACTCGTGGGCAATAGCGGAGATGGAATCTTTAACCAAGCCGGAGATCAGCGGAGATGTCTCCGTCCCGCCCCGGAGCACTGGCAGACGTTATGAAGCTGTGCTTCGCCTCAGCGAAGCCCTTTCTCTCTGCCAAGAACCCGAGGACCTAACCGCAATCCTCTCTGAAGAACTGCGTGAGTTCCTCGAGTTCCTACAGTTCTACATCGTTGTCTACAAGCAGAATTCCACCGAGGTCGAATGGGCTGTGGTCGGGCGAGAAAAGAGCCACGTGGCTGGGTATGCGGATGTGCCGGTTGAACAGCGGCCGTCGTGGCAGGCATACACGACTCAGGAACCGTTTCACATTCGTGATTGGGACAACGATGAAAGAGTACCGGCGCGTCTCAAGGAAGGGATTGCCGCTCAAGGGCTTGACGTCGGACCGCTCGTTTTTGTTCCACTGACTACGCCGCAGCGCCGCTTGGGCGCATTGGGTATGTCCGGATCTCCTGGAACTGTCTATAGCAGTGATGACATCGGTTTCCTCCGACTGATTGGTCGTGTAGTCGCATTCGCCATCGACGACAATTTCAACCTTCGGCAAGCGGAGGCCGCTCGCGCGGAATTGCAGCGTCAGAATGAAAGGCTGCAGCGCAGTGAACAGGAGTTGCGTGACGTTATCGAGACTATCCCTTCGATGGCGTGGTCAGCCGCAGCTGATGGTGCCGCTGAATTCTTCAACCGGCGCTGGCTGGATTACGCCGGGCTCGCGGCAGATCAAGCGCGGGGTTGGGGCTGGACAACTGTGGTCCACCCGGATGATCTGAACGTGCTCGTGGGCTACTGGCGGGGCGTGTTGGCTTCTGGCAAGCCGGCGGAGATCGAAGGACGCCTGCGCCGTTTCGACGGGGTCTATCGCTGGTTTCTCTTCCGTGCGACTCCGGCGTTCGACGACAACGGAAAAATTGCCAAATGGTACGGAACAAACACCGATATCGAGGCGCGAAAAACTGCAGAACAGGCTCTCGCTGTTCAGAATAGTCGACTCCAACTACTTCTCAAGCTCACCAACCAGATCACTTCGAATCTGGAGCTTCGAAAAGTGTTGCGCGCAATCTCAGCCAGTATTCGGGAGCTCATGCATTGCGATTTGGTACATATCTCATTGCCTGACGTAGCATCCGGAAAATTCCGCGTGCACGCATTGGACTTCCCGGAAAGCAGGGGCTTTGTTAAAGAAGAACTGCTCATTACTCCCGTGGGAGTCGCCAAACGAACTCTTGAAACATTGATCCCCGTAGTCCGAAGCACAACGAACCGTGAGGATTTTCCCCCTGACTATTACGAGTTGCTGGTCGCTGAGGGAGTAAAGAGTCAATGTGTGATACCTCTCGTGAACCAGGGTCGGGTCGTCGGAGTCCTGGCAATCGCTCGGACCACAGACAATTTGTTCACGCCCGAGGATGTCGATTTCCTCAAGGATGCTTCCGGCCAAATAGCCATTGCCATTGAGAATTGCCTCGCATATCGCGAAGTTTCCGAGCTTAAGGAGAAACTGGCTCAGGAAAAGCTCTATCTCGAATCGGAAATCCGCGGCGACATGGATTTCGGGCAAATCGTCGGGAATAGCTCGGCGCTTAGGCGCGTCTTGCAATTGGTCGAAACCGTCGCGCCCAATGACTCAACAGTTCTGCTGCTCGGAGAAACAGGGACCGGCAAAGAGTTGATTGCCCGCGCGATTCATGATCGCAGCCGCCGGAAGGATCGAACGTTTGTGAAGGTCAACTGTGCGGCCATTCCGACTGGTCTCTTGGAGAGCGAGTTATTCGGTCATGAAAAAGGAGCCTTCACAGGCGCGATCATTCAAAAGATCGGTCGGCTGGAACTTGCCGACCAGGGCACGCTGTTCCTGGACGAAGTAGGAGATATTCTGCCTGAAATCCAACCCAAGCTATTGCGGGCATTGCAGGAGCGGGAATTCGAACGACTCGGAAGCACTCATACCCGTAAGGTGAACATTCGGCTCATCGCGGCGACGAATCGCGATCTTGAAAAGATGGTCGCCGCGCATGAATTCCGCAGCGATCTGTACTATCGGCTCAACGTTTTCCCGATTCGGATACCACCTCTGCGCGACCGCAAAGATGATATTCCGCTGCTCGTGAGCTATTTCGTTGAGAAATTTGCCAAGCAGATGCAGAAGAAAATTGACAGTATCCCTACATCTGTCATGAAGGCCTTGAAAATGTGGGAGTGGCCCGGAAACATTCGCGAACTGGAGAATCTCGTTGAACGCGCAGTGATCCTCACGCGCGGCAGGTCGCTGGAGGCCCCGTTATCGGAGTTGCGCAAGGCGACGGTGGATGAGGCTAAGCCTCCCGCAGGTCAAGACGACATTGCCCGCATTGTGAAAGAGACCATAAAAGCACTACACACCACCGGCAATGTGGCTGATCAGGATACAAAAAGGCAGCGCGACGTGATCGTGCGCGCACTCACCGAGTCAAAAGGGCGCGTCGGGGGTGCCGATGGGGCCGCCGCGCGCATGGGCATCAATCGCACAACTCTTCTGGCCCGGATGAAAAAATTGAGCATCGATCCGCGCGACTACAGCTGACGCTGTCCCAACTGTCAAAGGTCCATTGACACTCTCAACTCCCCTCCCTGTTTTTCACTTTCTCGGTGAAAACAGAAGCAGTTAGAGCTCCAGTCGTTTGGCATCGGTCGTGCTCTCTCGTCCCTTAAGGACAGGTGCGCATGTTGAAGATCTCGGTTGTCGAGGCCGCCCGCAGACGCCGCATCGTTGTGGAGGGCGCACTTGTTGCGCCCTGGGCGGACGAACTTGTGACCGCTTGTGAAAAAGCAAGAGCCGACCTTCAAGGACGCGAATTGATCGTTGATTTGAGAGGTGTCACCGCGATCAGTCGCGATGGCGAAAACGTGCTGATCCAGTTGATCCGGCACAAGATGAAAGTCCAGTGCGGGATCTTCGCGAAAGAGCTTTTGAGGCAGCTTGCTTCCGACTCTCAGCTAAACCCGATGAAAGCGGGAGATGCCATGGACGACGAGAACTCGAATGGCTGATTCACTCCCAGGCGACAGCGGCGACTGTCACTACTTCGATGACAGCTTTGACACCACAACCGGATCCCAGCCACTTCCATTACAGCGAGCCTCTATTTTCAGGCGCTTACTGAAAGCTCGTAAATGGCACGAGCATTGCTTTCAGTCAGACGGGCGAATTGCCATAACCAACGGAGGTACAGATGGGCACCACTACTGAGATTGATCTCGGGCGTCAGACTTTGCTGAAGCCACGTACATCACCTGATCAGATAATCGCAAAGCGGCTTGCGGGCAAAGTCGCAGTCATAACTGGCGGCTCGACGGGTATGGGCCTGGCAACCGCAAAACGCTTTGTAATGGAAGGCGCGGATCACGTATTCATCACCGGACGCCGCAAGGATGCTTTGGAATCGGCCGTTGCTGAAGCCGGCGAGAATGTGACCGGCGTCGCAGGCGATGTTGCAAGCCTGAGCGATCTTGACCGGCTCTATGAATCGGTCGATGGATACGGCCGAAAGATCGACGTGATTTTTGCAAACGCCGGGATAGCACACCTGGCATCTTTCGCAAATGTTGACGAGAAATTCTATGATCTGCACTTCAATGCAAACGTGAAAGGGCTCTTCTTCACGATTCAGAAGGCGCTGCCCCTGCTGAATGATGGCGCATCGATCATCCTGAACGGATCGATTGCAACCATCAAGGGCTTCACAGACATTAGCGTTTACAGCGCTACCAAGGCGGCCGTCCGCTCCTTTGCACGCACGTGGACCAATGAGCTTCGCGAACGCCGCATTCGTGTGAATACGATCAGCCCGGGGCATATCGATACTCCGATATTCGACGGCTGGCAACAGGGAGAAGCGCTCGGGAAGCTGAAAGAAGACCTCGCCAAAAATGTTCCCCTCGGCCGCATGGGAGATCCCGATGAGATCGCCAAGGCTGTGTCATTTCTAGCTTCCGATGAAGCGAGCTACATCGCCGGCATAGAACTGTTCGTTGATGGAGGCGTCGCTCAGATTTAATCACCGAACATCCACTTCCAGAAGAAAGGTTCACAAAAGGATATGAATACGACGGATCAGAAAAAGAAGGTACTCATCACTGGCGCAAGCGGCCTCTTGGGCGTCGCTGCAGTTGAGAAGTTTCTCTCCGCGGGATGGGAAGTGATCGGTGTTTCGCGCCGGAAGCCTGAGCTGTCAAGCGGCCGCGAGATTGCATTCTTGTCAGTTGATCTGCGGGACAAGCAAGCGGCCCGCAGCGCGTTTGAGTCGCTGACTGACGTGAGTCACATCGCTTACACCGCTATACACGAGAAGCCCGAGTTGGTTGCCGGCTGGTCCAGCAAGGATCAGATCGAAACGAACAACGCGATGCTTCACAACGTTGTGGAACCCATCGTGCGGGCAGCCTCGAATTTCCAACACATTAGCATTCTGCAAGGAACGAAGGTGTATGGCGTGCACCTGCACCCCATCCCCATCCCGGCACGCGAACGTGATGTGGATAAAGACCATGACAACTTCTTCTTGGATCACGAAGAGTACGTACGTGAGATGGGGGCGCAGCACGGGTTCAGCTACACGGCGCTTCGTCCGCAGCTCGTCACCGGCCCCACTCCGGGCGCGTTGAATGTTCTACCTGCCATCGGTGTCTACGCGGCAATTCGCCGCGAAAAGGGCGAACCGTTCAGCTTTCCTGGTGGTCCTTCGTTCGTCTGGGAAGCCGCCGACGCAGATCTTGTTGCCGACGTGATGGTCTGGGCTGCGCAGTCGCCCCGAGCTGCGAACGAATCCTTCAACATCACGAACGGGGACGTGTTCGAATGGCGGAGTCTGTGGCCCGGCTTGGCTCAGACCCTAGGCGTCGAAACCGGCCCGGAGGAGTCGATGAGCGTGGCCGCTTTCATAAAGAAAAATGCGGATGTCTGGAACACGATTGTCGCAAAGTACGACCTTCGATCGCGAAGCCTGCGCGAGTTGGTTGGTCAGGGGGACCAGCATCTGGATTTCGCATTCGCCTACGGCGCTCCGGCAGGACCTCGAGCTTTCGTGAGCACCATCAAGCTGCGCCAGGCTCGGTTCACAAAGGTGCTGGATACCGAGGACTCGTTCCGGAAGGCGCTCCAATCCTTGATCGACCGGAAGCTGTTGCCGCCAGCGCAAAGCAAAAGTGATCCTCGAAAGCCGGCAGAACCACATCTCGAGGATCGCAGTCCAGCTTTGATGAAGCGCTGAACCGGTGATCCAACCTGAGTCTTCCAGAAGCCGCCGATTTGGAATGGTACTTTCAAACCCCATTCGGGAAGCGACGGAAGGCCACGTGGGGAGAAACTTCTCAGGCGCTCCAATTCAACGCGGGACGAGACCGCTGTATATAACCGGTCGGCAATGGCGGAAGCGTCGTCTACTCGAGACTCTGATGGATTCTCGAAGAAATCTAAAAGCGGGAGTAACGAAATGACACACGCAGCACAAACAATGACGCATTCAACAATGTTCACAAATGTCCAAACAGAAGAAATCGCTTCATATGTCACCACTCTTGGGCATCGAGTACTGCGCTACGGATTGGCGCTGGTGATTGGCTGGATAGGCGTGATGAAGTTCACCGGATACGAGGCGCAAGGCATCGAGCCGCTCGTCGCCCACAGTCCGTTGCTGAGCTGGATGTACGGCCTCTTGACGGTACGTCAGTTCGCAACGGGATTGGGAGTTGTTGAGATCTCAATCGCGATATTGATTGCTCTCCGGCCCTGGTCACGAAAAGCATCTGTGATTGGCAGTGCTGCTGGCGTTCTAATGTTCCTAATTACACTTTCGTTCTTGGTTTCAACCCCTGGATGGGAGCCGAGCCTCGGCGGATTCCCCGCTCTTTCGGGGGCGGTTGGACAATTCTTGATCAAAGATGTGGTTCTGCTTGGAGCCGCAATATGGTCACTGGGCGAGTCTCTAATGCCGCGAGAGAAATCGATTATCGAACGCTAAACCATCTGAGAGGACAATCCCATGCAAACGCTCCAATCCCAGTATTTCACCGCCTATCGCAGCCTCAAGCTTACGCGGGATGCCAAGGGCGTGCTGCTTGCCGAATTTCACAGCAATGGCGGTCCCTTCACTTTCACGGCACAAGATCATAGTGAACTCGTCGATGCCTTTTATCGGATTGCGCAAGATCGATCGAACAAGATCGTAATCCTGACCGGAGCGGGCGGCGAGTTCATCCCTGGCATCGATTTTTCTTCATTCGGAAATGTTGCCGACCCCGGAGTCTGGAGCCAGGTTCACGATGAAGGGGTCCAAATCGTAGAGAACCTCTGCAATATAAGAGTGCCGCTGATCGCTGCCATCGAGGGGCGCGCACATGTGCACTCCGAGTACGCATTACTTGCCAACGTGATTGTGGCCGCCGAAGATGCGACATTCCATGACTTGCCCCACTTCGCCGGAGGCATTGTTCCAGGAGACGGCATCTTTACGACGTGGAGCTATCGCGCCGGAGCGGGTCGAGCCGAGGCGTTCCTTCTGAATCCACATCCGCTGACAGCTCGCACCGCGCACGAGTGGGGAGTTGTGGCCGAGGTCGTTCCACGTGGCAAGGCTCTCGGCCGAGCGCGCGAGTTGGCCGACCTCTATCTGAAGGCTCCCGACGTGACGCGGCGCAATACCCGAGTGCACTTCATTCAGCCTCTGAAGGAGCGCATTGTGCGGGAAGTGGGCTACGGACTATCGCTCGAAGGAGCGTCTGCGGCCGACCTCATGAAGTCAATGCAAGCGAATCGCGCACATGAGGCTTCGACAGCAGAAGTCGCGTGAACACGGAAGAATTCGTCCGGTGCCGCGGTTTGACGCGCGGCCGGCCGGAGCATTTGGTATTCGCCGACCACGGTGCAGGGACTTCCTTGGAGGAATAAGCATGAACAATACAATGAATACTTCATCCGTACAGCGGTCTAAAGAGTCGCAGGTAGAAGACTTCGATCTGCTGATCTTTGGGGGCGGTACGGGGTCAACGGTTGCTGCGTGGACGTTTGCTGGAGAAGGCAGGCGTGTTGCTGTCGTGGAGCGCAAATACGTCGGCGGATCGTGCCCAAACATCGCTTGTCTTCCCAGCAAGAACATCATCCACAGTGCCAAGGTAGTTTCCCTTTTTCGCCGCAGCCAGGAGTTTGGCATTGCTCACAATGGCTTCACTATTGACATGTCTGGCGTCCGTGAACGCAAGCGCGCAATGGTGCGTGGCCTCAATGAGGCCTATCTCGACAACTACAGGAAAACTGGTGCGGAGTTCATTCTGGGCACGGGGCTATTCGTCGCTCCAAGAACTGTCCAGGTCACTCTCCCCGATGGGAACACTCGTCAACTCCGTGGCACGAACGTGATCGTCAGCACTGGCACGCGGGCGACGCTCGACGGGACACCGGGCCTTCGCGAGGCGCAACCGCTCACCCATATTGAAGCGCTGGAGCTCGACGAAATACCCGCACATCTGATTGTGATTGGCAGCGGCTACGTCGGAATCGAGTTTGCCCAGGCGATGCGGAGGTTCGGCAGCCGGGTTTCGGTGATCGGCCGCAGGGAACGATTGATGCCTCAGGAGGACGACGATGTAAGTCAGGCTCTTCGGACCCTGCTTGAGGACGAGGGCATCGATATTCTTCTGAAAACGCGTGTTACGCGTGTGTCCGGAAAATCGGGAGACTCGGTGAAGATCGTCATCGAGCGAGACGGAAATCAGAAGCAGCTGGACGGCAGTCACGTGCTAGTGGCGGCAGGACGCACTCCGAATACGGAGAGACTCGGCCTGGAGCTAGCCGGCGTTGAGCTCACCGATCGTGGATATATCAAAGTCAACGAGCGGTTGCAGACGACCGCACCTGGTGTCTGGGCCATCGGTGAGGTTGCAGGCAGCCCGCAGTTCACGCATATCAGCGTGGACGATTTCCGGGTCGTACATGACAACATCAATGGAGTCGACCACGTGACTACAGGCAGGAGAGTTCCTTATTGCCTGTTCACCGACCCGGAGTTGGCTCGCATTGGACTCAATGAAAGTGAAGCCAGGGCGCAGGGCATTCCGTACCGCTTGTTCAAGGTTCCGATGGACTCAAACTTACGGGCGCGCACGCTTTCGGAGACACGAGGATTTGTGAAGGCGCTGGTCGAGGCAGACAGCGATCGTATCCTTGGCTTCACGGCATTCGGCGTTGGCGCTGCGGAAATCATGTCCGCCGTCCAGATCGCAATGAATGCCGGATTACCCTATCCGGCTTTGCGCGATACCATCCTGACCCACCCCACTTTGGTCGAAGGGCTCACACCACTGTTCTCATCCGCGCCGGTGGATTCCAAACTCGAGACAAGAGCTGGAGCGCCCCACGACCAACTTGTAGGTGCCTGATATTGCCTGGAGCCGACGGAGATAGTTGGTGGACAGTGCGGCGTTGAAATAAAACTTCGGCTGAACCTCGCTTGCGGCTTCTGCCGATACCGGAACACGAACCTATCGGGGGCAGGCTACAGCCTGCACCCGTAGAAAGGACTGCTGATCATGAACTGGCTCATCAATCACCTCGCAAAGATGCGAATTTTCCAGGGAGACATCGACAATCATTTGGTCAGGGCATCGATGGTCATCGTCTACTTCTTCTTCGGCTATCAGAAGTGGTTTGACTACGAAGCCCAGGGCCTCATTCCATTTTTTAAGCATGGCCCCTTGATTTTCTGGATGTACCCGGTCTTTGGAATGAAACTGTCTACTTATTTTCTTGGCGCTTCGGAGTGGCTTTTCGGCGCCTTGCTGCTGGCCGGCTTCTGGAATAAAAAGCTCGGAATTCTGGGCGCTATCGGATCGGTGGTGACATTCCTCTGCACCGTCACGATCATCCCCTTCATGCCTGATGGGTGGGCACCGTCTGCGGGTGGGTTTCCTGCAATGGTGGGCAACGTCGCCTTCCTGATGAAGGACGTGGTGTTGCTCGCCGTATCGTTCTATCTCTTGAAGCAGGATCTCCTCAAAGCAATAGTCGGCGAATCAACTCTGAACGCCGCACCTGCCGCAGTCGCCGCTGGATGAGACGATTCGCATAACTACACCAAGAGCCAACGATGGAGAGGCGGCGCCGCTGTTGATGCGAAGCAGTTCTATCGTCTGGTCACTGATGCGAGGATCGGATATGAGCGACAATCCCGAGCGGGCGCCCAGCGAGACCGGCATTCCATGGCCGGGAGGGAAATCCCAACCTTCCGTTCGTCTCGCGGAAAAGCATCCACTGGCTATTCGATGGATGCACTGGGTCAACTTCCCTCTCCTCTTCATCATGATCTGGAGCGGCCTGCTGATTTACTGGGCCGATTCGATTCCCCCGGGCACGCATGCGAGCGAGGTTTATCGAATTGGCGTCGGAAGCTGGACGCTGTTTCGACTTTTCCCTGAGTGGTTCTGGAAGATGCTTCACGCTCCCTATCGGCTCACCGAGGGTCTCGGCTACCACTTCTTTTTCATGTGGCTCTTCGCTGTAAATGGGCTTATTTACGTGCTCTATACGTGTTTCTCAGGGGAATGGCGGTACCTGGTTCCAAACAGAAACTCCTTTCGTGAAGCCTGGCAGGTGACGCTGCATGACCTGGGTTTGCGCAAACCATATTTCTCCGGCCGCAAATACAACGGCGCCCAGCAGATTGCTTACAGCGCCGTCATTCTTATGGGCGCCGGATCGCTCCTGACAGGCTTCGCCATCTACAAGCCGACCCAGACACACCTGCTCACGACCGTGCTTGGAGGTTACGAGACGGCCCGCTGGCTGCACTTCTGGCTGACCATGGGGTTCTGCGTCTTCTTTGTCATCCACATCGTGCAGGTGGCGCGCGCCGGCTGGAACAACTTCCGCAGCATAATTGCCGGGCACGAAGTTGTCGCCGCGGAGCAGCCCTCCTATGCGGCCATGGCTCCTCATCCGCGAACAGAAGATGAGGTGCATGGATGAATCCCGCAGATACCCGCGACCAAGATCCTGATCGCGAATTGCTGCGCATCTCAGCGCGCCGAACCCGCCGGAGTTTCCTGGCCATGGCAGTCGCTGCCGGTGGCGGATATTGGCTCTACAACCGTCCTGGCAATAGCCGCCAGATCGGCATGCTGCAATGGCCTCTGCGCCGCGCTGAAGAATACAATGCCGCGCTGTTCGGACAGATATTCCGCGAGCGAGGTCTCGCGCCTACTTATTCGCTCGGCCGAACAACCAACCTTCGCCTGAACGGCGATGTCGGCCTCTATACCGATCTCGATTTGAATACGTGGAGGCTAAAACTCACCGGAGCCGATCATGCTGAGCGATATCGGCAGTACAGCGAAAACATGAACCTTTGGGCATATCTGCCGAACCAGGGAGCCGTGCAACAGCCGGTCGAGCAGGAGCAGGCTGAGTCGCCTCCTGCGGACACCAAGACACCGAATGGCTCTCCCAATGGCATGCTGCCGCAGCAGCTCACCGGAACCGCAGTGCGCGGCAACGGAACCGGCCCTCTTCAGCTCTCTCAGCAGCAGACAATCACCATCACGGCGTCCGCCGACTCCGCAACTCCGAGCGAAATGCCCGGTTTGCTTCTCACCATGAGCGATCTCCGCCGTCTGCCGCACCGAGAGCTGGTCACGCAATTTAAGTGCATCGAAGGCTGGAGCCAGATCGTCTACTGGGGCGGCGTCCGCCTGGCTGACTTCATCAACGCATACCCGCCGGCCAAAACCGCTGAAGGGCGGTGGCCCCGCTACATCTATATGGAAACGCCCGACGGCGAGTACTTTTGCGGCTTTGAGATGGCTGCCTGCATGCACCCGCAAAGCCTTCTGGTCTATGAAATGGGCGGCCGGCCTCTTACCCCAGGCCACGGCGCGCCAATGCGTCTAGCTATGCCGATCAAATATGGCTACAAGCAGATCAAGCAGATCGGCATTATCCGCTACACCGACACACGCCCAAACGACTACTGGGCCGACCTTGGTTACGACTGGTACGCCGGTCTTTAGGAGACACCTAAAAGAAATTGAACTGCATTTAGCGTTTTCGCCGTCGCGCGGCATCCTCAGAGAAATCGTGAGCAGAAGCCCCGGATTGGACTACATCGCGACAACTACTGCTCGGACCTCACGAGCGATTCATCCACCTCTTCACCAATTTGCGACACCGTTGGAGACCGGAGATCGAGGAGGTGGACGAGATCCTTGCTGAAAAGCAAATCGAGCGTCCAATCCAAGGCCACGCGGACCTTCTTCTCCAAACGAGGCAGCTTACTCAGATAAATCGTGCGCCACAGAAACCAGGCAACGAAACCGGAGAAGTTGACTCCAAGGATGTTCGCCACACCGCTCCTTCGGCCTATCGCTGCGAGCAGACCCAATGTGGAAAATGAGAACCGCGTCTTTGTGCCGCCACGAATCGCCGTGGTTACGTTCTTCGCGACAGTCTTACCCTGCCGCAGGGCGTGTTGTGCGGTGGGCGGATATGGCCGGGCGGTCTTAGGGTCCATGATGGAAGCGCAATCGCCCACCGCCCACACGCCCGGCCAATCGCGCACTTCCAGATACTCATCTGTCACGATGCGGCCGCGGTTCAATTTGAAGGGCAGTCTGGCGATGAGAGGGCTCGGGGATGTTCCCGCGGTCCAAATCACTGTGCTCGTCAGAATATGAGAGCCGTCGCTGAGTTCCACCGCGTCCTGGTCAACACGAACCACCCTCGTATTGACTCGAATCTCCACTTCCCGTTCTGCCAGTTTCTTTTGAGCGTATGTGCCGAGTTTGGGGCCTAGTTCCGGGAGGATCACATCGCCCGGATGAGCCAAAACCACCCGGAGCATGTCTGCCGTAAGATGTGGATAGAAGCGAATCGATTCGCGCAGAAAATCGTTCACAGCGGCCACTGTCTCGACTCCCGCAAAACCACCCCCAGCTACAACAATCGTCAATAAATTAGGTCGTTCACCGGCCGCACACTCAAATTCTGCCTCCTCCAAGAGATCGATCAGTTGATTTCTTAAATGAATTGCATCGCTCAGCGATTTCATGGTCATGGCCCGGCGCTCAAGCCCCGGCATTCCAAAGAAGTTTGTGGTCGACCCCAGTGCGAGAACGAGATAGTCGTACTCAAGTTCGTGACTATGCCGCTCCGGGCCGTGCACCACCGTTACGTGCTTCGAGACCACGTCAATATGCTCCACTTCCCCATGAAAAAACTGCACGCGCCTTAAGAGCTTCCGGACCGGGTTCACGATGTGCGTCATATCCAGATCGCTTGCTGCAACCTCATGCAGCATGGGTGTGAAGAGAGAGAAGTTCTCACGATTGATCAACGTAATCTGCACATCGCTGTCACGAGCGAGCGTCTTTTCCAGCCCAAGAGCGGTATAGAGTCCACCGAACCCACCACCGAGAATCAACACCCGTTTGCGCGTGCTTGCACTCATTGATTCACCACAATTCTCTGTTGAAGCTGGATGCCCCCGAAAAAAGCGCGGGGGATAGTTCGACCCTTGAAGTCACGTATCATCGCGATGTTGATCCTATGACTTGACCTTGATCCTTAAAGAGCCGAGCCAGCGGAAGCGCCGCTGGACCGCGCTTCCGCTGTGCCCTCATTAGTCTTTGAACAGGTGCGACGCGTGTGTGACCGCCGCGCCGGCGCGCATCGCAGCGGCGACGATCGCAGCTTCCGTCAGCATGGCATCAGTTGCACCGGCCTGACGGGCAGCTCTTACATGCAACTCAATGCAGTAAGGGCATTGCGTCGTCAGTGCGACGGCCACTGCCATCAACTGTTTGTGCCGAACGTCGATGGCGCCGTCTTTGAACGCCTCTTTATCAAAAGCCCAAAAGGCCTTCATCGTTTCAGGCGCGTTTTCATCGAGCTTCTTCAGCCGAGTGAGATTCTTCATGTCAAACATGTGGGTAACTCCATTTCGGTTTTGGTAAGGCGCTTCCGATGAGAGGTACTGGAAGCGCGTTTGGTTACACGTCTCAGGGCATTAGAAGTGACTCCCCAAAGCGCACGGGAATGGCAAAATTTGATCCGCCGAAGCCACGTACCATCGCGACGTTGATTCCGATGACTTGACCTTGATCATCGAAGAGCGGGCCACCGGAACCGCCGGAAGTGGTCTGGGCGTCGTAAACGATTTTGTCGGGTAGCACGTCGCCGATGTGTCCCTGGGTGACGACAGGCTTGATTAAATGATGATGCGCGAGCTCTTCCATCACCTGCTTCGGATCGCCCTTCGATGAAGCTGTGATGGCCTGGAGAGTCGCTGCGCCCGTCCGGGCCAGAATCGCATCCACGCCGGTAGGATAGCCAAGCAGCACGACCGGACTGCCACCGACAGCCGAGTTCCGTCCATCGGCCAGGGCGATAGTCCGGATGCCCAGCCCTGAAACGTTTCCCTTCACGAGTGCGACATCTGCAGCGGAAGAAATCTTTTCGATTGCGATCGGGATGCCATGGGTGACACCGGGGAAGTAGGCCGTCATCTCGGCAATCTTCGGCTCGAGTCCCTGATCGAGCATCTCCTTCAGTTCGTTGTTCTGCCACCAAGGTTCGGCGACTTGATGGTTAGTGATGATTTGTCCGTCATCGGATGCAAGAAACCCGGTGCCAAAAACATCCAGGTGCACCTCTGGACCGTTCCCAATAAGACTCACTAAAGGTTTGTTGGACGTGTCGGTCGCCGGCTCGCCGGTGCTGGTGAGAGAGGCGTAGCGCAATTTCAAACCCGTCTCGTGATCGCGGAAGGCCAGCACAACATGGATGAGGCAGACGCTGGGCTCATCAGCGTCGATAATCGTATGCGCAACCCTTCCCTGGCTTTCGAGCTTCTCGAGACGGCCTTCTACTGCCGCGACGTGGTTTTCAAGTGCGGCGCTATCTTCTGGTTCGCTGCCTGAAGTTCCGGGCGTCTGGTTTGCGAGGCTCTCGCGAGAGCGTTCCAGCAGGCTTTGTTGCGAGAGCGCGCCAGTTTGCAGCCGCGTGATGGCGGCATAGACGCGCGCATTTTCCGCATGGCTAAGACGGTAGGACGTTAGCGAGACGAGGCCAACCATGAGCAGCACGAGAACAATGGCTATAGCGCCGGCAAGAAACGTCCGCCGTTCCTCGTTGACCGCCGTCACCACTTGGTGATTCGTGTTCTGACTGTCCTCGGTAAGATGGAGCCGCTCCCAAAGCTCGTCTGCGGCCTGTTTGCTCCGCAGCTGAGAGCGTATCCTCGAAAGCAGCTCGGCTGGATCGAAAGGCAGCGACAACGCATCGTCGGCCCCGAGATCCAATCCCCGAGTCCGCTCCGCTGCGCTCCCATGAACTAACATCACAACTCGTATATTCTGCGTGTGCTTGGAAGCTTTGGTTTCAGAAAGAAGATCGCAACAATCGAGCCGCGGTGGATCCGCCCCAAGAATGACGAGGTCGGGCGCGAAAGCGAGAACGGCTTTCATTCCAGCACTGTAGTCAGTTGAAACCTTGTATCCTACGTCTTCTAACACAGTGACGAGGGTTGTTCTCAGCGCGTCGTCAGACTCTACCACTAACACTTTCCTAGTTTGGTCGTTCATAACATCCTTTTCTTTGTGAAGCCCGAACAGGATTAACTGCCCGAAGCAACGTGGCCGACGCCGATGTCCGCGCCCTCATGCTTGGCTGTCAATGACAGAGTTGTGAATAGGGTGCGCCCGGCGCCGGACCACGGTCCGCGTGGACTCTTCGAACTACTCCTCACGCAATCTCAGTAACAAGCGTGGCTCTGGCAGCTTTCTGCTTTAGGAGATAGACGACACCGGAGCAGAACCACATCTTTCATCAGGAAAGCGATATGGTGGCTATTAGCATTTGTTTTCGGAAAGGATCGCCTCCTTGCCGAAATAGCTGGTCAGGTAAAGCGCCACACCGAGGGCTATGACATCCTTGAAAAGGAACAGCCCCAAAAAACTCATGTACCTCATTCCGTGAACCCCAGGTACGGAGATAATCGCGCCGGGAGTAGTCATGATCATGGTGCTGGTTGTAAAGAACATGACCGTTGCGACGAGCCCTCCCAAGATGCCTGCCTTAGGTTTGAAATAGCCCGCGATGATCAAGACGGCGGCAAGCCACTCGGTAAGGCCGATAAAGTCCGATCCGATATAGGGACCGAATAACTTAAAGTGCCACGAGATCAGAGGGCTGTTCGAAACCAGAGGAATGATGCCTTCGGCGCCGGGAGTCGTCATCTTATAAGATCCGGCCCAAAGGAGCATGACGATCATACCGATACTGGTGATCAGGAAGGGGATATTGCGATCATTTATCCATATAGCCAGTTTGGTCAAATTGCTGTTTGTTGAGAGGTCAGCAGAAAACGCTATGTCTTCTCTTTCGGCGTTAGTTGCTTGCCGTGACGGGACCGGGCTCATGATTGCTTCTCCTTAATGTGGCTGAGGTGGTTGCGTATAAGTGCTTCGCCAACAGGACCTATTCAATACTCCGGTGGTCGCCCATTAGCGGAGCAGAACGGATCTTGTACGTCCGCCGATGATCACGTGCGCGTTGCCCTAGCTAGCATGACGTAACGAAGCGCGAACGAGATGTTTGTCATGGTCTCCCTCCAGGAGACGTGTTTTGTTGAGAAGATTGATGAGCCAGTTCGTGATGGTTATCCTTTCTCCGAACGGGTTGTGAGAGCCTCGGGCAGGTGCATTGCTCATTGGACTTCGGCCCACGAATGCCTCGTCGATCGGTGCAGGCGAGATGTGCTCGAGATAGTTGCTGATGGTCTTCAATGCGATGCCAATCAGTAGTTCCATCACCTGCTCCTTTCGGTAGCCGGCGGCGATGAATCTCTGAATGGTCTCCTCGCTGGCGTATCCGCGCTCGCGAACGATTTCTTTCAGGAGGGCGACAAGCGCATTGAGCTTCGCATCGGGAACCGGGATATTGTTTCGGATTGCGGCCACAATCTCCTCCGGTGTGTGGAGCGCGCCTTTTGCCATTGCGGAATGTGCTGCAGCACAGTAATCGCAACCATTCTCGACGCTGGCGGCAAGCAGAATAAGTTGCCGCTCCCTGGGCGGAAACGAGCCCTTCTCCCAGATAGCGTCCAGCGCAAGATAGCCCTGCAGAACGGTAGGGCTATTCGCAAAGATGGCCAGCACGTTCGGAATGAAGCCGTACGACTTCTGGATATGTTCAAGAATCAGCTTTGACGTATCGGGCGCAGTTGCGATGGTCTGTGGTGCAAAGAGTGGTTCCGTTGCTGTAGCCATATGAGTGTTTCTCCTTCGTAGTGGTAAATCTCATTGCCAGCGAGCCGTCTTATTGGCGGAGTTGGGTTATCCGGATGTCTGCAGGTAAAGCCAAATGAATGGCACCGCAGCTATCAGCAGAATCAGCAGGCTGAAGCAGATCACCAGAACCGTACCGTCGTCGGCCGATCGTTCACTGCCGGGATCTGGGTCGAGATACCGAATCGCCGACGCTATCTGCTCGTCTGTCACGCGCTTGACCGGTACTAGCAGTTCACTTCTTTCCCGTACGAGACTCGCTTCCGATTGGGAGAGTGTTGCAGCAACTTTGGTCTCGGTATTGGCTGGAACAGGAGCAATGCGGGACATATTCTCCTCCATCTTCGGCAGCGCGTCTGCACTGCGTAGAAAGCGTTTCTATTGATGAGATGAGACGTATTGTCATGAAGGGTGTCGTTGAGATATCTTGTAGTCTCAAATGGATCGACTGGCCCCCTTCTTCGAAAGGTTCTCCCTCACCGCCCGGATGTTTTATTCGGGGCTCCTGTGCGGGAGCACCGGGGATCAAGTAAGCGAACATGCCGGTCATCTTCATGTGCTCAAGAAAGGAAGACTGAAGATCACGCGGCCTGATGCCCGTCAATTAGTCGTTGATACGCCGAGCATCCTGTTTTTTCCACGCCCTCGCCTCCATCGCCTTCACGGCCCGTTGCAGGAAGGCGCCGAGCTCGTATGCGCAACCATCGAATTTGGCGCCGGGATGTTGAATCCTCTCATTGCATCGCTACCAGAGCCACTGGTGCTCCCGCTTGATGCACTTCCCCAGCTGGCACCGACACTCCAGCTTTTGTTTTCAGAGGCCCTCTCAGAATCACCCGGGCGGCAGGCTGCCATGGATCGATTATTCGAATATCTCTTTGTGCTACTCATACGATCGTCAATGGATGCACGCCTGATTGACAGCGGGATTTTGATGGGGCTCAGTGATTTGCGTTTGGGCAAGGCAATCGAGGGCATGCATCAACATCCTGAAACTTCCTGGTCGCTGGAACAACTTGCTCAACGCGCTGGTATGTCTCGTGCGCGCTTCGCTGCGTATTTTCGCCAGGTTGTCGGCATGACGCCATTTGATTACCTGACAGATTGGCGGCTGGGGGTTGCCCAAACGATGTTGCGTAAGGGCAACTCGCTGAAGCTGATCGCAACCGCTGTGGGATATGCAAATGCGACAGCGCTAACGCGAGTCTTCACCCAGCGTGTAGGAACATCTCCTTCCGAATGGCTCGCTCGTAGCCAGGGACACAGCAAGTAACTCGGCGCACGTCTGCTCTGGCGTGTCAGACCCTTGAGCGAAGGGCCTGCGGGAGTCGCGTCGAAATCGCGATCCTTCGTCGCGTCATGTGAGCCCGGCTGCTCGCGCGATCAGAAACAGGCCGGTTCCGATTATGACCACGCCGATCGCTCGCGCGACGCGCTCGCCCGCGGGCGCCAGGCGCTCGACCGTGATGGCGCCTGCGACTACCGCCATCGCTCGCAGGTCCATGACGCCAATCACCAGCAGGATCGCCATCAGGCCGGCGCAGCACTGGCTGCAGCGCAGCCCCAGGCGCAGGCCGTGCCGCCACGCGGCGGCGGCGCCCGGTGACAGCGCGCCGGGTCCGGGCGCATCGCGGCAGCAGTCAAGCTGACGGGCCTTCCACGCGGTGAACTGGAGCGCGCCGGCTATCACGACCACCCCGCCGACCGCGATCGGCACCGCGCACGACAGCGCCGGCCGCCGCATCTCGAGCGCCACCAGCGCGACCCCAAGCGGAAACGCGGCGATTCCCCACGTGGTCCAGACCGAGAAATAACCGGCCCCAACCAGCGCGGTCAGGCTGCCGAGATTCTTCGCGACGCCGATCGCGCGTCGGTAACGCGACAGGATCGGCACCAGGGATGGCAGCATCATCGCCGCCATCATCACGACCCACATGCCGACGAATGATGACGCTGCTCCCGCCCACGACTGTCCGGGCATTCGCATCCACGCCATCGACATCGTCCACCCGCCGACCATCGTCATCCCGCCCATCGCCGACATCGAATTGCACCAGATGATCGTCACTGCCGCGCTGACGGCGAACAACAACGCCACCACGGCGAGAAACGCGCGGTCGGAAATCGCGCGGGCGTAAACGGCGCACTCGAAATTGCCGGAGGCCACGTCGGTCATTTTCAATATTGATCCTGCCGCTTTCAACGAGGACTCCTAGTACTGCAGGTTGGGGTAGGCCGCGCTGTCTCCGCGTCCCTCGCGCGTCAAATCGAGAGCGCCGTAGATTGTCCAGACCGGGTCGAAGGCGCTGGTGTCGCCACGCTTGAACGTCATCTCGCTCGTCCAGTGGTGATGGATCCCGTCCGCGTCGCGTGAGAACACGTTCAAAACCGGGAGCTGCCCGCCGTCCGGCGCTTCCGCATGGTAGTCGCGGTTGAAGGTGTTGTTGCGCGAGGACAGCAGCCGCAGGTTGCGCCAGCCGCGTTCTTGCGCGTAGGCGCCGAGCCGATCGGGGCTTGTTTTCGCGATCACGACGAGGTTGATCCGCTCGGCGAGGTGAAAAGCAGCACCCTCGAGCCCGTCGACGACCGATGTGCATGAGGGGCACGGCTGCTCGACAAGCGGCAGCTCCGCTGTCTTGCCCGCTGGGGCACCTGCTCGTTGGTCTTGCGACCAGCGCGGGAACATCATGTTGTAGATGACCAGCGAGTTCTTGCCCGGTGCGAACAACTCCGAGAACCTCACCTTTCTGCCATCAGCCGCGGACTCGAAGACGTAGTCCTCCCTGATGGTGCCGCCCGCTGGAAGTGACCGGCGCTGGGCGGCGACCAGCTCGTTCTGCCGCCGGAGCTCTCCCTCCGACTCCAACAGCTCGTTGCGTGCGCTCCGGTATTCGGTCGATTCGCCGGGGAAGTGGACATTCGAGTCGAGGAGTACTTCCCTCCATTTGTTCATGTCGCGTGGTTTGCCCTTGAGAGCCATTGTTTCCATCCTTTCCTATGCTCCGAACTCCCTCTTCCTTGCGGAGTGGGAAATTCGGAGGCGTCTGTTCAGATACTGCGGCTTTTCGCCGCGCTTGCACGAGGTCGATCCGCGGTTCCCCGGACTGCTGTCGAACAGCCTAGGCGAAATTGTGGACCAACCCACTTGGAGCTTAAAGTTTCCTATGTGTCGTCAAGGACTCACCGAGTGACCAAATTGCTGCCCCAAGCAAAACTACATCTTTGAGCAAGAACTGGCCTGGCATAGCGGAAAGCGTCGGAAAGCCGCCTAGGCTCTGCTCCCAACCGGGTGTCGACAGCAAGAATGAGAGCGTTGTCAGGCACATCAGCACTGCGGCGGCGCTTCCAATAGCACATGCCTTCGATGACCATGGGCGAAGTGCGATTAATATCGCGATCGCGACCTCAACCACTCCCAACCCATCGGAAAACTGTCGAACGGTCCAAATGTGATACATCCAACTCATCAACGGACTGTGCGCGACAAGCGGCTCAATGCCTTGCGCCTCATATCCCGTGAACTTCATAAGGCCTATCCAGCCGATGACGAGCGCCAATCCGTAACGAAGTACTCGATGCCCAAGAAGAGTGATGGTTGATATGATCTCTTCTGTTCCAGCCATCGTCGTTTCCCGTGCATGCGTTATGTTTATTGAAGTTGCCATTGTTCATTCTCCTCGTATTAGTTCTTTCCGAATCCATGCCGCGCGGCGCCGACTGTTCGGGTGGCGACCCAACGCCGCAGCTCCATGTGGGCTACACGTTGTGCCCTTGAAGATCTGTAACGGTCTGACCAAAACACGTTTGTTCATTAGCCATGACGTCATGCGAAACAAAACAACAAAACACTGAATTGCTGAACGATCAGCAACAAGATAAGGAGAGACTCCAACGCATCTAACCTTTCTCGCATTGCGCAGCGACAGTTTGTCTGAGCTGTTCGTTCTTCTCGAGCAAATAGTCGACCAGACTTTGGAGCCTAAACACCTGTTCTTCGAGCAGTGACTTGTAATCAGATTGGTAGCTAACGTTCTCGCGATTGACCAACTTAATTTGCACATCGCTGTCGCGAGTGAGCGTCTTTTCCAGCCCGAGAGCGGTATAGAGTCCGCTGAACCCATCACCGAGAGTCAGCACCTGTTTGCGCGTGCTTGCACTCATTGGTTCGCCACAACCTTCTGTTGACGCTGGATGACAGCGCTCTCAAAATACTCATCGCGGTCGTGATTGCCTAGCCTCGAACGGACAGCAGGCTGCTTGGGCGTCAGCGATCGCGTCCCAAAGTCGGGAATTTGATTCGGATCCAAAAATTCGGCGATGGTGTCGAGCAGGTGCCGGATAGATCTACCTTTGTCGATGGAGCGTGCAAATAGGATGCGATCTTCATGTGAGAGGGCATCAACCGCTCCTGTGAGCAGCACTACAGGAAATCGTGCTCCCAAGCCTCGCATGCGCAGAAGTAGCTCCCGGCCATTTAATTCAGGCATATGAAAATCGACAATTGCCAGATCAAACAGGGTAAGGTCACAACGGAGGGCTGCCAATGGGGAATGATAGAGAACGACGGAGTAACCCTGTTCCACAAGAAGTTCTGCGCGAATTCGGGTGCCCTCAATCTCGTCGTCTATGCACAGAATGCGTTGTTTGCGACCTTGTGCCGATGAAGCGCTCTCAGGCGTTTCCTTAAGGCCGTCCAATGTTGTTTGAATGGAGTGTTCGGCAGGTCTATACTGCTTTTTCAACTCACCGTATTTCATCTCTTCACCTCAAATGAACCTTGTTGTGAGGACCGATATTTGTCCACCCTGTTTCTCCCTCGCACTCTTGTAAGTAGCTTCTTTGCGGCGTGTGAATTGCTCATCTTTTACCTCTACGTTTTTTCGTGTCTGGTTGCGCTATTTCCCAGCACACCAGATTCGATGGCTAAGAGACTGCGCGGTCGCGCCATCTTCGGCTCATAACGAATCATTCGAGCCAAATCAGACACAGAAGAGCGCTTTTAGATACGAGTGGATTCCACGATGATGTTCTTGCTGGCTCGCCTTGATTCTCTCCGATTACTCTGCCAACTGGCATAGCTCGAGAGGACTGTTATCGATAGCTCCACCCGAAATCAGCACCAGTCCACAAGCAGAAAAGGCCGCCGCCTGGTTTGGCGCGGGCATCCGCCTGCACGTACTGCCGCTCAATTCCCTCTCAGAGCAGAATTGGCGCCAGCAACTGGAGCAACTGCAAACTGTAACGCCGTTCGCTTTACCAGGTGAACATTCTTTCCATTTGCGCTCAGCGTGCCTGAGTTCGAATCGGCAACGCTGCTGGTCAAGCCGTATCCATGTCGGCTCGTAGGCTCCTGCTTTATCTTCAGTTCTGGAGTCACGGTTAGATCAACCAGACCCGCTGTTCCCTCTGGAGATACATTGACAAGGGTGGACTTAATGGCAATCTGCTGGCCGTTTGCCAGCCGCGCCTGATCGAAGGTCAAGACAACCTTCGACTCCCTTGTTCTGTGCAGGCTGCACTTCGTCGATGTGCCCGATCAGTTGTGTGTTGCGCGGCAACTTTGTGCCGTCAGCAATTTGAACAGATTCGGTCAATCTTGCCGTAACTGTATCTCCTTGCTTGGCTGTCTTTGCATCGAGTGTATGTTGCAGTTCAGCCTGGGCGGCAACGAGATGGCTCGCACCCGTCGTGTGGTTCACGTGCCTGTTCTCCGCTTGAGCTAGAGTGCACAGCGCTAAACCGATTATCGCAATTCCAAAATACTTAGCGAACATGATCTTCTCCCGTCCCTGGCAGCGCGTTCGCGCCCCGCAAGGAATGTTCTAGAGAAGAGATGAGACGCATTGTCACATGGAGTATTGTTTTACTATCTTATAGTCTCGCCATGGCTCGACTCGCCCAATTCTTGAGAGATCTTCTCTGACGGCTGGGGTGTCTTATTTGGTGTACTGTGCGGCTCATCGCTTCTCTTCCAGAACCGCTCGCGGAGAATGCAACTGAAAGTGTCTGCAAATAGCCCGAGTCGTTTGATCTCCTGCAAGTAGATCCGATACGTTGCGGAGCCGCCTTCATCCGTCGATACTGGTGGCGCGGAGAACGATTATGAATCAGGGACCTAGTTTGACCTCAGAGACGGCTGCGTTCGCCATTCGGCCAACAGCGAAACGGGAAGTTATGCCAGTAGAGGTGGCAGAGGTAGCAGCGCCTCGAGGTGATTGGATTCTTCCGGCTGTTGACAAGGTTCGTCTGGGCTTGATCGGGTCCGATTACTCTGCCGACTGGCATAGCTCAAAAGGGGTGCTATCGATAGACGTGAGCGCCGGCAGCATGTCGATTTGCGAATTCAACCAGCCGCGACGCATGGAGATGCGAAACCCCGCAAATGTCGCTCTCGTGCTTCTGCAGAATGAAATTTTGGAGCACGCTCTGCGCGAAAGCACCCGACCCGCACGAGTTGAGGTGCAGGAGCGTCATGGGCTTCAAGATCAGACCATGCGCCGTCTCATGGAGATTCTTCTTAATGAAAAGCGCCAGGGGTTTCCCAGCGGTGCCCTTTTTCTGGACAGCATAGCGGCAGCTCTAGCGAGCCATCTTATTCATCACTATTCCGCTGGCGTACCACTTACAGCGAGATCTGTTGGAGGGATCGCGCCTTCTACTCTGCGTCGCTGCATCGCATTGATGGAGGCACGCCTGGAAGGAGACCTTGGACTAGGTGAGTTGGCCAGCGAGGCTGGATTGAGCACATCGCACTTCATTCGAAGTTTCCGCGAGAGTACCGGGAAGACGCCGTATCAATTCTTGCTTGACCGGCGAGTGCAAAGAGCGCAAACCTTGATGCGCGATCCCCATGTGTCCCTGGCTGAGGTTGCCAGATCGACCGGTTTCGCCAACCAGCATCACCTGGCTCGCGTATTCCGGCGCATTACAGGCACTACACCAAGCACCTACCGCCGGTCATTGTAATAATCAGCTCGCAGAAAACAAGGCAAGCCATCTAGCCGAAGGTAAGACACAACCCGTGACGGGCCCGGATTCTTAAGTCCGAGAGACCATGTCAGGGACCGTATAACGGGCTAACCGGCATTTGCCGCAAAGCGAGACGCTTCCGGTTGGTCGACTATTCGGCCATGTGGTCTGTTTCTCGATGAATGCATTGGTAAAGATAACTGGCCCAAATCTGCTTGCTCCTTAGTCTTGAACGAAGCCATTTACAATCAAGCAGTTTGGCCGGTTATCGTGGCCATAACTGGTCCAATCTGTGCACTCGCCCTTAATCTCCTCCTTTAGTTTGAGTTATGCCCGCGAGGGCATCATGATTGGCCAGTTATGGCGATTATGCATTTGTCGAAGATGCTCAGCAGACAAAGTTCTGGAATTGTCGCCCTTACATCCGCGCCCTTCGATTCTCTTGAGCAAGAGAAGTCCTACCTCGCACGAGCGACAGCCCAAACACGCGGAGGATGAGCTCGCAGCGAAG
>DASYBJ010000535.1:0-3892 GCA_036500845.1 Acidobacteriaceae bacterium | reverse complement strand
GGACTCTTGATTGCAAGGTGGCGCCCAGATTTCGCTTCGTGCCATCGCCATCTTAGTACAGCCCTCGATTAGCTGGCAGTGCCGATCCGCAATTGATCTCTGTTCAACCTAACTTTGCAATGGAACCGCCTCTCCGTACATCTGGAAAGTCAGATGAGACGTTTGCGATCACGGGAACAAGCCCAACGTTTCCCGTCTCCTTTCGAATCTGGCAGCCAACGGACAGACGTGAATAGACGAGATGTCCGCTCAGGATATTCTTTTTGTTAGTACCGTGATCACGCCATATTGCCCGCGTTGCTCGACGGCAGCAGCCGGATATAGATATTTTTCTCCTGCGTGTAGCTGATCAGTTCCTCCAGGCATTCCTCGCGGCCGACCCCCGACTGCTTGTAGCCCCCAAAAGGAGTCCCGAGAAAATGGCGTCCTACTTCATTCACCCACACATAACCGGCCTCCACTGCGGAAGCAGTGCGGAGCGCGGCAGATAGATCGTTGGTCCAAACCGAGCAAGTCAGGCCGTAGTCGAGGCCGTTTACCGTGCGGACCATTGCGGTTTCGTCGTCCCAGCGAAGAACCGAGAGTACTGGGCCGAATATCTCCTCGCGGGCAATCCTCATTCCAGGCGTCACATCTACGAACACAGTCGGGTCGATAAAGAAGCCGTTTGCTAGCGCCGGGTTGGCTGACTGGCCGCCTCCGACCAAAAGCCGGGCGCCGTCCTTACGGCCTGTTTCGATCATCGCAAGAATGCGCTCGAAGTGGTCGCGGCCGCAAATTGCGCCCATCCTTGTTTCAGGCTCAGTCGGCAATCCGGGACGGATCGCGCTGCAACCTCTACGCAGGTGCTCTAGTACGGCATCGTAAATGGCAGCATGAATGAATGCACGGCTGGTTGACCCGCAGGATTGACCGCACCAAGTGAAGTTCATGCCCGCGATCATCGCGTCCGCGACTACGGATGGGTCGGCGTCGGCAAAGGCAATCAAGGCATTCTTGCCTCCCAATTCCAGAAGAACAGGGCGAAGCCCATCAGCCGCAGCGTGCATAACCGCCCGGCCCGTGGCGACGCTCCCGATCACCGACAGCATTGCTATGTCGCGATGCGCTGTCAGCGCTTGTCCCGCCTCGCGGCCGCCGGTCGCGACATTGAAGACACCGGACGGCAGTAGACCGTCAATCAACTCCGCGAATCGCAACGTGGAGAGGGGAGCCTGCTCGGGCGGCTTCACAATCACCGAATTGCCAGCAGCGAGTGGAGCCGCGATCTTCCCAGACGCAAACATAAACGGATGATTAAACGGAATGATTTTCGCTACCACACCCAGTGGCTCGCGTATCGAAAAATTGATTGCGCCGGTTCCCATGGGGACCGAATGCCCCTTCATCTCGGTCACGAACCCGGCAAAAAAATCCAGTTGCGACGCTGCGATCGTGGCATCGTTGAGCATCGCAGTAAAGGGATTGCCACAGTCGATCGCATCGATTGCAGCCAGTTCGCGTGCGTTTTTCCGTACGATCTCAGCAACCTGCCTCAGAATGGCCGCCCGCTCGAGCGGATGAACGTCACGCCATATCCCAAAGCCCGTCTTGGCGGATGCGACGACCGCTGCAATATCGGTCGTGTCACCGTCGGCGATCTCACCGAGGCTCTCACCAGTCCCAGGACTCTCGACCGCGAGGTGGCGCCCGGATGTCGCTTCGTGCCATCCGCCGTCGTAGTACAGCCCTCGATTGGCTGGCAGTGCCGAGCGACAAAAGTCCGCGCCGGATCGATCCCCATCCTGTTCCTGACCGGGATGCTGTACAACGGCTATGGGGTTGGATGATCCAGATACTAGATGTGAAGGATTGGATTGCTTTATAGGTTTATTCATATTAGCTTCTTTCATTATTGTCTTGAGCTGGGGTTTGCGGCGCAATAGAACAGAAATCAGGGCTAACAGAAACGTCGCCAGAAGCGAGGGTTTGCACCATGCCACTTCCGAGTTCCCGGATCATAATTTATGTTCAACTCTTAGTATCTCTCCGGCACGTTCGCCGATAACAACGCAGGGTGCCATCGTGTTGCCGGTTGTCACGCGCGGCATGATGGCACCATCCACAATGCGAAGATTGTCTATTCCATAGACCTTGAGGTAACCGTCCACAACGGACATAGAATCGCGTCCCATCTTCGCCGTGCATGTCTCATGGGAGAAAGTCGTGGCGGCATCTCGGATGAAGTTCTCAAGAGCGCCGCCTTTAAGATTGCCCGGCATGACCTCGCGTTTCACGTAAGGCCGAAGCGCGGCAGAATTTCCGATTTCGCGGCAAATTTCAACACCAACGATCATTGCTTTCATATCGTCTGGATGGGACAAAAGATTGTCATGAATCTGTATCGGATCGAGCGGTTTTGGGCCAGTCAGGCGGATATGTCCCCGGCTCTTTGGCTGCACGACACTTGGTAACAATGTCCAGGAACCTGCGGGTGGCTTGAATCTGGCTTCAGTCTCAGCGCTGAAGAACGGTACTTCTACTTGCACGGTCTGTATGTCTGGAGACCTCAGGCCAGGGTTGCTCTTCCAGAAGAAAGTCGCCTCGCCCGCGTTGTTACGTGGAGAAAGCGGTTCCTGATACTCCCAGATACAGGCACTCCTGGCGTGATCTTGAAAGTTCTTTCCCACACCAGGGAGATGCTGCACTAGCGGTATCCCAAAACGTAGCAACTCAGCTTGATCGCCAATCCCTGATTGCATGAGCAGCTTGGGCGTGTGCATCGCACCCAGAGATAGGATAACCTCGAATCCTGCACCGATCCGATGCGTCTTGTTGTCGTAGGCAATCTCTACTCCCGTTGCGCGTTTGCCCTTGAAGATCAAGCAAGTGACCATTGCGCGACTGAGCACAGTGAGATTCGGTCGGTCCATGTAGGGGAAGATATAGGACCGAAACACAGATTGGCGTCTTCCATTGCGCAGCCGGAGCTCAAGGAGGGAGGCGCCACCATCGCCCTCCATCATGCGACCGTTATGACTCTCGAAAGTTGGAATCCCTACCGATCGTGCCCCTTCCACCATTGCGGGCGCTACTGGATTGGGGTCGGGAGGTGGTTGAACAAGTACCAGTCCTCCGACCCCGCGATGATCCGGATCCGGTGCGCCGCGCCAGTCTTCAATCCGGCGGTAGATTTTTGACACGGACTCATAGTTCCATGCTGGGTCGCCTGCCTCGGATGCGAAGAAATCCCAGTCATTCTTATGCCCGTGCGCCCACGCCATCGCGTTGATGCTGGAACCGCCACCCAGCACCTTGCCCATATGGAGAGGTATAGAGCGACCGTTGAGATAGCGGCTTGGCTGCCCCAGAAATCCCCAGTTGCGCTCACTGGTACGGTTCAGATGCCATTTGCTCGCTTCCATCACCTCTGGCACGTCGTCGCTACCCCCCACCTCAACTAACAAGACATCAACATGCGGATTCTCGGCCAGTCGGCGCGCTACCACCGAACCGGAGGAACCCGAGCCGCACACGATGAAGTCGTAATGCGGTTTCAAATCAGCGGTAAGCTTCTGTTGGTTGGCGCGCACTCGCTCGATAAAGTTCGGTGTCTCGAAGTCTTCCTCGAGAGTTTCGCGATCACTAGAAGATGTTTTGGCGATCGATTTGATTTTCATGAAAGGTCTCCTTTATTGATCTAAGTTAGGAGCATTGATACTCTAGTACAAGATGAGTAACTATACTGGTATAAAATTACCCTGTATGAAGCATTGAATAACACTTTGGACAACACGAATCAGAATCCTAAAACACTAGGTATCTTCCTGCGATCCCGCCGGGAACGCATGTCTTTCTCCGCCGGCAGTTCTGCCGGAACGCGCCGACGAACGCCAGGATTGCGCCGCGAAGA
>DASYBJ010000534.1:0-3977 GCA_036500845.1 Acidobacteriaceae bacterium | reverse complement strand
ACTGACACGGTATCTCTGATACGCGAAGGGGGCGATCGAAGCTCGATCTCGGTGCGAACGGAGCTCGATGCTGAGCTTCCCAGGATCTCAGCGGATCGTGTGCAGTTGCAGCAGGTCCTGATGAACCTGATGCTCAACGGTCTGGAGGCGATGATGGGCAGCAGGGGGGAACTCATCATCAGGTCGCAGCGGGACGAAGAAGGCCGGCCACTGATCTCAGTCAGCGATGACGGCGTAGGGCTTCCCGCTGGAGAAGGGAACAAGATCTTTGACGCATTCTTTACCACTAAGCCGCAAGGGATCGGTATGGGGCTGGCGATTAGCCGCTCGATCGTCGAGTCACACGGTGGCCGCCTCTGGGCGACGGCAAACTCCGGGCCGGGGACCACCTTTTACTTCACCTTGCCTGCCGAGCCATTGCTGTTCTTATTTTCGGCCGGCTAATTCTGGGGCAGTGATATGGTCAAATCGGTGTTAGCTCGCCTCCGGAAATCGCAGTTCTTGCGTACCGGCTTGCTCTTCGCCTCTTTGAGTCTCACAGCATTCGCTCAGGCCCGGCAGTCTGACACACAGGTGAAACTTCCCATTGTTGATGGGACTGACCTGCGCTTCACTCACATACCCTTTGGTGAGGGCCCGTCCCGCGACAGAATCAGCGCCATCGTAGAGGACAATCAGGGATTCCTTTGGTTTGGTACCCAGGACGGCCTGCGACGCTATGATGGCTATCGCACACGAGATTACCGGCATGATCCGAAGAATCCGAACAGCGTGAGCGGGAACTTCATCAACAGCGTGTTTAAGGATCACTCGGGCAAGATTTGGATCGCAAGCAATGAGTCGCTGGATCTTTATGACCCGGCCACAGAAATCTTCACCCACTATAAGGGCGCATCTTTCGACCAACAGGTATTGGATATCAATGAAGATCATGGCGGAATGATGTGGCTGGCGACAGATCAAGAGCTGATTCGGCTCGATCCGGCCGCAGGACTGACTACTCGTTATCAACACATTGCCGGCGATAGTGCCAGCCTGGGCAGCAATCATGTGAGCTCCACTTTTGAACAGAAGGATGGCACGTTCTGGGTCGCGACCGCGGAGAGTCTCGATATATTCGATCGCAAATCTGGTAAGGTCGCTCAGCATATAAGGCTTGACGCGCGCTTTCCACTGCAATCGGCAGGCCCCATCCGTCTGTACGAAGACCACCTTGGGGTCCTTTGGGTAACCCTTCCCGGAATAACCGGTCTGGCGGTTGTAGACCGTCGCGCGAATAAGCTCATTTACTATTCCTCCGCAGAGACAAGTTCGGCAAACCCCCTTCTCGCCGGCGTTCGTACGGTCCGCGGAGATGAAGATGGAACGCTTTGGCTGGGCACCCAAAGCTCGGGGCTGATGAAACTCGACAGACAACGCAAGATGTTTGTTCGCTATCGAAACAATCCGAACGATCTTGACAGTTTGAGCGCGGACCGAGTGGATTCGCTGCACGAGGATCACGAGGGAGGCATTTGGGTCGGGACCACGGGAGGTGGAGTCAACCGCTTCGCCAGAAGTCCATTGCCTTTTCAACGCTATCGTCTTGGAGGCCGGAATCCACTCGGCAAAAACATGAACACCCTCTCGACCGCCTACGAAGACAGCCAGGGCGTGTTGTGGATTGCCACCCTTGGATCGCTGGAAAGAATCGACCGCAAAACCGGGCAGTCTACCTCCTATCGAATGGCTGGGGGACCGGGCCACACATCGAATACATTTGTCACTTCGATTGCTACGTTTATCACTTCGATTGCGGAAGACCATTCTGGCCATATGTGGTTCGGAACTTATGGTGGAGGGCTCCGTCGCTATGACCAGAAGAATCAGAGTTTCAAGGTCTATCGCCACGATCCGGCCGATCCTGGAACCCTGCCGCAAGATTTTGCCCCGGCCATGTTGGTGGATCGCAAGGGAACGTTGTGGGTTGCGACCATGGATGGTATTGCCGCTCTCGATCAAAGTACCGACCGCTTTCGAACCTATCGGATGACGGGCGAGAGCCAGAGTCTTTATCGGGCGTTGGCGGAAGGCCCGGACGGAGCGATCTGGCTGGGCACCTGGGACTCTGGGGTACGGCGTTTTGATCCAGCCAGCGGGGAATTTACTGTCTACCGGCAAGATTCAGGGACGCCCGGAAGCCTGAGCGGCAACCAGGTGAATTCCCTCTGTTTGGATCATTTGGGGATCCTCTGGGTTGGAACTGCCAGCGGGCTCAACCGATTCGATCCTACGGCCCACATTTTCACCACGTACGACGAGCGGGACGGTCTCCCCAACAGTAATGTAAACGGTATTTTGGAAGATGGGAGAGGGAATTTGTGGGTGAGCACGAATAACGGGCTGTCACGATTCGATCCCCGGGCCGCGAAGTTCACGAACTACTCCGTCGCAGATGGCTTGGCCGGAAACGAATTCTATGGCACCAATGCCGGCTTCAAGAGCCGAACCGGGGAGATGTTCTTCTGCTCCCGGGCCGGATTAACGACATTCTTTCCCGAGAAGGTGGTCGACAATCCGTACGTGCCGCCCGTCGTGCTCACGGATTTTCTGTTATTTGACAGCCGGGTTCCTGTGGGTGGCGAGTCTCCACTGAAACAGTCCATCTCTGTAACCAACTTCCTTACTCTGACTCACACGCAAACTGTGTTCTCGTTTGAGTTTTCCGCGCTGAGCTACGCTAATCCCCAGAGGAATCGTTACCGCTACCGTCTGGAAGGGCTGGACAACAAGTGGAACGAGACAGACAGCAGTCGCCGCTTTGTCACGTACACTACGCTCGCACCCCGGGAGTACGTATTCCGCGTGCAAGGCAGCAACAATCGGGGTATATGGAACGAAAACGGGGCAAGCGTTCGCATCCGGATCCTTCCCCCCTGGTGGAGCACGTGGTGGTTCAGGGCAAGCGTTGTGGGGTTATTGCTGTTCTTACTCTGGTGTGCGTACCACCTGCGGGTCCGTGAACTGCGGCGCCAGGAAAAGCAGCTTCGCGACGTCATTAACGCGGTTCCAGCAAATATCTGGAGTATTTCGCCCGATGGCGCCATCGATTTCGTCAACCAGCGTTGGCAGGAGCTCACCGGTTTAGCTGCGGAGGATGCACGGGGATGGAACTGGCAAGCCGCAGTGCACCCCGATGATCGAGCCGGGTTCCTGGCCCATTGGCGTTCAGCGGTAAAGAATGGGAAAGCGATGGAACATGAGGTACGGGTGCGGCGAGCGGACGGAGAATATCGCTGGTTGTTCGTCCGCAACGTGCCGCTGCGCGGCAAGGTGGGAAAAATCGTCAAATGGTATGGAACCAGCGTTGATATCGACGATCGCAAGCGGGCAGAAAAAGCGCTCCGCGAGACGCAAGCTGGTCTGGCGCAGATCAACCGGATGAGCATGATGGGAGAGTTGACAGCATCCCTGGCCCACGAGATCAAGCAGCCGATCGCGGCGGCTGTAAGCAATGCGGAAGCCTGCCTGCAGTGGCTCGCTCGCGATCAACCCGACCTGGTGGAAATGCGCGAGGCTGCCATAGAAATGGTCAAGGAAGCACGGCGTGCGGCGGAGATCGTGACCCGCACCCGCTCCTTGTTCAAGAAAGAAGAGGTTTCACGCGAGGTCCTGGACCTTAACGACGTGATCACTGACACGGTGTCTTTGATCCGCGAAGAGAGTGATCGACGCTCGATCCCGGTGCGAACGGAGCTCGATGCTCAGCTTCCTAAGATCTCAGCGGATCGCGTGCAGTTGCAGCAGGTTCTGATGAACCTGATGCTCAACGGTCTGGAGGCGATGAATGGGGCCAGAGGGGAACTCATCGTCAGGTCGCAGCGGGACGAAGAGGGCCGGCCACTGATCTCAGTCAGCGATGCCGGCATAGGGCTTCCTGTTGAAGAGCAGGACAAGATCTTTGACGCATTCTTTACCACTAAGCCGCAAGGGACCGG
>DASYBJ010000533.1:0-7718 GCA_036500845.1 Acidobacteriaceae bacterium | reverse complement strand
AGACGCACCAGTTCATTGCAGGGCTCGCGAAGAGCCTCCGCGCCTACACTCTGGAAAAACCGCCCTCGATCTCCGAGATGAACGACGTTGCACTCGCCATGGAATTGCTCGGTATCACGCGGCTTGCTCCCGAGTACACGTGGTAGACGGAAGCAGATCCCTCGACTGCGCCGCGGTTTCTCCGAACGAGAGCGAGTCACTCGTTGAGCGCTTCCGGGACGGTTTTCGAGGTTCTGAGTGGATTGTCGCTAGCCTTGACGCCCTGCGAGAAGATTGACCCGTGAATTCCAGGCAGGATACCCTCCCGCCTCCAGAATGTGCATAGGTTGGAGCCGTTCGTCTGCGGACAGCAGTTTGCAATTTCGAACAGAGGTAGCAATCGAGTTAATCCATCATTAACTCTATCTCTTTGGAAGCCAACGGCTTGCATTCAAGACGGTCTGGCTGAACGAGTGCTTGATCCACACCGTTGTTTATCGGGAGGTTTCCATGGGGAGGGTTTTCTCCGCGCAGGTCCCGGGTTTCAGTGGGATTGCCGGGTTGGGGTCTCACGCCGGCGCAACCTCTCCTGTGAGGTCATTATGGCTTTGAAGAGTCTTGTAATCGGCAGCCGGACCCTGTGGAAGCATCCGGCATTTACAGTCACTGCAGTGCTGACCATCGCCTTGGGAATCGGCGCAAGCACCGCGATCTTCAGCGTCACCAATGCAGTCCTATTACAGCCGCTCCCGTACAAGGATCCAGCTCGTCTGGTGATTGCGGGGATGGAGCTCCGTAAGCGTAACGTTCATGGCCTGCCACTGTCGAATGCCGATTTCATCGATCTCCGCGTGGGCACGAAGGCATTCCTCTCCGACCTCGCCGGCGTCTTCACCGGCCGTATGGTCGTTCCCCGGGAGGATGGAACACCGGAGCAGATCCGCTGGGCCACCGTCACCACCAACTTCTTCAGCGTGACTGGCGGAAAGATCCTGTACGGCAGAGACTTCACTCCTCAGGACGGAGTTCCGCAGCCTCCCGCCCCGGCTGCAAACGTCCAGGACGGCGCGCCTTCCCGCCTGCCTACATACGCAATTCTCAGCTATGAATACTTCCGTAGGCGCTACGGCGGCAACCCGGCCATGCTTGGCCACAGCATGACCGTCCCCGGCGAACCCGGTCCCATCATCGTAGGTGTGTTGGCCCCGGGCTTTCGCCTATACTTCCCGCCCCAGGCGGACGTCGAGTCTGCGCCCGAAATCTGGGAAGCAAATCGCCTCGACTACGACGCTGTCAACCGCAAGGAATTTCGCATTTGGCCGATAGGCAGACTTAAGAAGGGAGCAACACTGGTGGCAGCGCAAAGCGCAGCCGACGGCGTGGCCGCCCAGTCGCGGAAGAACTACTCCATCTACCAGTCGGCTGGCTTCTACCTCACCCTGGAGCCCATGCGGAAGCATCTGGTGGCAGCGGTGCGGCCCGCGATCCTCGCGTTAACGGGCTCGGTGATCTTCCTTCTTCTCATCGCCTGCGCCAATGTGGCCAATCTTCTGCTGGTGCGCGCTTCCACCCGGGAACGCGAGTTTGCGCTGCGCGCAGCCATGGGCGCAAGCCGTTGGCGCCTCATTGTTCCGCTCTTAACCGAGGCACTATTGCTTGCTGGCGGGGGCACGATCATGGGTCTCGCCCTGGCATGGGCCGGAATTCAAGAGTTGCGCGCTCTTGCTCCGGCCAATCTTCCACGTCTCGACGAGGTCCGCATCGACGCTTTCGTGCTTGGATACACGGCGCTTGCCGGCCTCGCGTGCGCAGCCATCTTCGGCATCATTCCTGCGTGGCGCGCCTCACGGCCGGTCCTGATGGATGTATTGCGCGGAGCAAGCCGGAGCGCCGGCCTTGACAGCGGGGCGCTTCTGCGCAACGCAGTGGTCATGGCCCAGGTCGCGCTCTCCTTTGTGCTGTTGATCGGATCCGGATTGATGTTCCGCAGCTTTCTCGAGCTCCAGCGCGTCGATCCCGGATTCGATCCACACAACCTGTTGACGTTTCGGCTTCTTGGGGCTCAGCTGTCCCACCATACTCCGGAAGAGCGTGCTGTCTTGATCCGCCAGATCGAGCAGCGCCTCCGCGCCATTCCCGGAGTGGAAAGCGCAACCGCATCTTCCACATTTCCCCTCACCGGAGAGTTTAGTCCGATTCGTTGGGGAACCGACGCCGCGCTCGGTGATCCCAGCAGGTTTCAGGCGACCGAATTTCAGATTGTTCTCCCCGGCTACTTCGAGGCGATGCGCACGGCATTGCTGGAAGGGCGCACCTTCAACGACGACGACAACGTGCCCGGGCGCAATCGCGTGATTATCGACGAAGTACTGGCAAAGAAGGCGTACCCCAAGCAATCGGCGATCGGCAAGCGCATCCTCATACGCATTCGCACTCCCGAGGCGGAATGGGTCGAGGTGATCGGCGTAGTTGCCCATCAGCGCACCACCTCGCTGGCGGAGGCGGGACGCGAGCAGGTCTACTTTACCGACGCCTTTCTCGGATCCGACAGAGTGCGTTCCTGGGCCATCCGCACCGGGAGCGACGCGGCAAGTTACGCAAACCAGGTGCGCGCGGCAATCAAGGAGATCGATCCGCAGCTTCTTGCCACTGAGATGGAGCCGATGGAGTCCGTGGTCTATCGTGCTCAGGCCGGCAACCGTTTTTCACTGCTGCTGACCTCCGTCTTTGCGGTAATCGCGGCAACGTTGACAGGCATCGGTCTTTATGGCGTGCTATCAACGTCGGTACGGCAGCGCACCTCCGAGATCGGCGTGCGCATGGCCATGGGAGCCGAACGCGGCGATATCTCCCGTCTCATCGTCCTGCAGGGACTGCGGCTCAGCGCCTTCGGCCTCGGCATAGGGCTGATTGCCGCGCTCGTTCTTGGTCGCGTGATATCCGCGATGCTGGTGGGAGTCGAACCCACCGACCCCGCGACTTTCGCCACCATGACGGCCGTATTCCTGGCCATTTCAGCCTTTGCATCCTGGCTCCCTGCCCGGCGCGGTGCCGCACTCGAGCCCACAAGAGCCCTTCGCGAGCAGTGAGATCTGTGGGGGAAGCATCCCCAACATCCCCGAACTAGAAGCCTGCTGTCGATGGTTGGAGATCCGCGCGGAGACTCTGGTTAGGCCACAAGAAGTAAGGGCGATCTGTATAAAGGCCCTGGACCGCCATCTTGAAGAGAGGGTAGCTGCTAGACGCTGAGGCTAAGCGCCTCCCAGTTTTTTTGCGCCTTGCAGGGTCCTTTTGCGGCTGTACGATGTTCACGACTCCAGAAGAGATGGAAGAGCGGATTCGCTCTTACCAAGCGGATGAGTGTTCGCAAGGGGGTCAGGTGACGGAGAATTGAGAGGAAAATTTCGCGAGCTTTGCCGGCGCCTGACCTGCACATGCGAGGCGGCGCGCTCTGCTTTTCTAATCTGTTCGAACTGTTCAATCGCGAGCCACACAACTCTTCGGCCCCGCTATCGATAATTTTGAAGCAATGGAAACGACTGCGGGGATGAGTGCAAGCTTCATCTGTGGTCACATCGGAGATCTGAAGAAAATGACTAATGACCTTAATACGTTAAGGCCGCCACACCTGGAAGAAGCGGCCAGTATCCAATACACATCGGAAGAGCACGAGTCGCGACGGTCCCAAGCCGGGGAGGATCCGCCAGTCAGGGCGCAGGCTGAGCACGAGCCTAGCTCGACGGATACCCTCGCGAGTGTCGTTCAGGGTTATAGCTCGTCGACTGGTACGGAACAGCATGAGGGAATGACTCAGTCCGGCAGCAACCCGACTGGACGCCTGGGACGTCGAAAGCCAGCTGGTTTGTCTTTGCAGGTACCAACCGGCAGCACCTCGCCAACCGGCAGCACCTCGACTGGACGCCTGGGACGTCGAAAGCCAGCTGGTTTGTCTTTGCAGGTATCAACCGGCAGCACATCCGGAGCAGGACGTTCAACAACCCATATATCTGAAGAAGACAAAAACAAGACTATTACTGCGATGTCGGCCTTGCCCAAACCATCGTTTAAGCCTGCATCCAATGTACCCAGTTACGACGACTTTCAGAGCGGGACGGCGAAGGCAGATCACTACAACGTATATCCGGAAAATCGTTTCACCACCGCAAACAAAAAGATAGCCTCCGACGTTAACGATAATGAAGAAAAAGCCTCAGGTGATAAATTCGAGGGCGAAAAAATCCATCTAAGTGTCAACAAGGATGATGTCAAAAAGGCGTACGATGCCGCTGCACCGCTGCTGTTTTCTTCCGACTCGCCAATCGAAAAATTTAAGATGACGAACATGGGGGAGGCTGGAGGGGTAAACAATGACGCAGCCAAACGGGTGTCCGAAGGCGCGCAGTTTACACTTTACCTAAAGCCTAATCCTGAGACCGGTAAGTTCGATGCCCCGCATCTAAAGCAAATACAAGGTTTTGTAAACGATGTCGCTACTAGTTTGAGCCGAAATGGTGTTGGGATTGGGACCCGTCCAGCATCTGACGCAAAATTTGCAACAAATGAGTATGCGTCGTTTCGGACGGAGAAAGCCGATCGTAACAACGAAGGTGCCGAACAGGTAAAACAAGACCCCACCTATCAAATTCTCAACCATACGGAAAATGCCGACTGACAAAGGTACCGGTCGAATCCAGATGAGGCCCGGCGAATTTAGTTCAAACACCCTCTTCTAAATCATGCCCGGTCAGCGTCCGCACGAGTGAAACTCCCGCTGGCGTTGGCGGAGCTGGGACTGATCGATGAGTATGAGTTCGTGGTGCAGCCCAGGCTAGCGGGCCATGGCCCCCACGTTGTTCGCGGGGCTATCGAAGCGTGTCGACTTGAAGCTCGTGAGCCGGCTGGAGTTCGGCTCGGGGGCGGTGGCGATGCGGTATAAGCCGAGAAGTTAGCCATCGGGTTTTGTTAGCGCAAGACCTCCCGTCTGATCTTGTCTGGCTCTTAAAGCGCTATGGCTGGCTTACCAAAGAAGGGAAACGGGTCGGTCAACAATTCTTGACAGTTTTAATCCATCGTTTGATTCGCGAGTCGGTCTGCCGTTTTAGTTGGCTTTCGAATCGACGCACCTGCTGGCTGACATTCGCCGCACTCCGCATATTAAGGCGATCGGCAATCCAGCTTTGACTCAGCGTTGTGGAGCGTGCGATGGCCCAGGCCAGACTCACCTTCCGTGGTTCGCTGCCCTTGGTGGCCTTGAGTTGGTCTTCGCTAAGCTTAAGCGTCTTGAGTCCCTGTCGAATTAAGTCGGTTGCGCTGAGCTGGGCGTGATCGCGCCATTGGTGAGTACTGCGGCGGTTGCGATTGCCAAGCCGATTCAATCCTTCAGCTGCCAGAGCCAACAGCGTTTCGCGAAAAGTTTCGCTGCCCCAGTACCAGCCGCGGCGCAGAGTACTATTGAGCGACTGACCACCGCGGACTATCCAACCACACTTTTCTGCCTCCTCAGCGATGGCACGTTGCTCCAAACGCTCAATCAATTCTTTCCGCCCGGCGACATTATCTTTGCAGCCAAACGCGGCAAAAGATCTCTCGGTCGCGCACCATGCTGGCCGGCGCGTCGGCCGGACGGCATACACCTGAGCCAGGCTGCTCCAGCGATAGGTCAATAGAGCTACGCCCTCCTTGGGATCGACCAACCCCGCACGAACCGGGTTTAGGTGAATATAATCCCACAGGTTCCCAAAGTAATCTGACTCAAGATGGCTTTCGACCAAAACCGCTTTATACCGACCACCAAAAACGTGACCCCAGAGCTTATGACGATGATTGAACCGACGTGTATAGGTGTTTTGTATCCACTTCATCCCTTCGACCAAGTTGGGTTGCGGCGTTTCCACTAGCCAGTGGTAATGGTTGGTCATCAGCACCCACCCATGGACCCTCCAACCGGTCTTACCACAAGTCTGGCCCAAGGTTCGCAGCAGTTGCTCTCGGTCCTCGTCATCCAGAAAGATCCTCTCGCCTCGGTCGCCCCGCGCCATCACATGATAGAACGCACCGGGATACTCAACTCGAACCTGTCTTGGCATTAATCTCTTTTTTGAGAAAATGAAAACAATTTGTCAAGATTTGTTGACTGACCCCCTTTCGGAGGGAACAGCTCGGTCAACGATTCCGACGATTAGGACAAAATCATCTTTCAGTAAGAATTCTTATGTACGGGTTGTACTAGTTACACGAGTAAAAAGGGAATATCGCATTCGTCGAATCATAGTGTGGTTTAATGGAGCTTCGAACGATGAAAGAAATTGCGTTTGCATCTGCATCCCATCTTGCAGCGTTGATACGCCGACGCGACATTGGCTGTCTAGAGCTACTGGACTATTTTATTACGCGCGTGGAGCGGCTAAACGGGAGATTAAACGCAGTGGTCATTCGTGATTTTGACCAAGCGCGTTCGCAAGCGCGAGTATTAGATAACATAACACCTGCCGGACCGCTGTTTGGCGTGCCGATGACTATCAAGGAAGGAATAGACGTTGCTGGGCTACCAACCAGCTTCGGTATTCCGCAATTCACCAGCAATATCCCAAAGGCCGATAGCGTCGCGGTGGCGCGGCTCAAAGCGGCAGGTGCGGTGATCTTCGGGAAAACTAATGTGCCAGCGGGCTTGTCCGACTGGCAATCCTACAATCAAGTGTATGGGTCAACCGGCAATCCATGGAACCTGTCCCACTCCCCGGGCGGCTCATCTGGGGGTGCCGCGGCAGCGGTGGCGGCAGGCTTGACCGGCATGGAGATAGGCAGCGACACAGGTGGGTCAATTCGCGTGCCGGCTCATTTCTGTGGCATTTTCGGCCACAAGCCGACGTGGGGATTGGTGCCGCTGCGTGGCCACTCGTTGACGGAATTAGCTGGAGAGGTGGATATGGGCGTGATTGGACCCCTGGCCCGTTCGGCGAGCGATCTGGCAATTGCGTTGGACCTGCTCGCTGCTCCTGACTCGTATGATTCAGGTCTGCGCTACAACCTGCCTTTCGGCCGAACTGGAGTGTCTGGTTTACGGGTTGCGTTATGGGCTGAGGACGAAGCGACGCGAACCGACCACGAAACCGTGGCCGCACTCCATGCGTTAGGCGACATGCTGGAGGAGCATGGTGCTTTAGTAAGCCGGACAGCGCGACCTGGTTTCCGCGCAAGCGAGGTCTATAATCTCTATCTTGAGCTTTTGGCGGCGGTAAATAGCGGCTTCCAGAGTGATGAAGAAGTTGCACAGATGCGGGCTCAAGCCGCCGCCCTGGCTCCTGAAGACATGAGCACTAAGGCGGTAACGCTCCGCGCGACAGGTATGAACCATCGCAAGTGGCTAGCCTTAAACGAGCAGCGCTTTAAGGTGCGTCGAATTTGGTCCACATTCTTTTCTGATTTCGACGTGCTGCTGTGCCCGGTCTTTGGCCGAGCCGCCTTTCGGCGAATGGAGGACGGCATCCGGTGGGATCGGCAGATTCAGATTGATGATGTAGTGGTCGCTCATGACGAACAACTTTTCTGGTCAGGTATTACCTGTGGCTTCTATCTGCCGAGCACAGTGGCTCCAATTACCAGAAGCAAAAATGGGTTGCCGATAGGTGTACAGATTGTTGCGCGTTCTCACGGAGATAGTACAACTATTGCCGTTGCAGCGCTGATAGAGCTTCTTAACGGCGGCTTCGTGCCGCCACCAGGTTGGGATTGATTGTCGA
>DASYBJ010000532.1:0-6882 GCA_036500845.1 Acidobacteriaceae bacterium | reverse complement strand
GCTGCGTAAACATGCGGATGCTGGAACAGCCAACCCGCTCCTGGCGCAAACTGTCCCTAGTGCTGCAGCGCTCGCCGACAGCCGATTGACAGCCCTCAAGAACGAGCTCTTCGCACTCGAAACAGATCGCGTGCAAGGAAGTGTCTCGGAGGCTGAGTACGGCGAGCTCAAATCGGCCCTGGAGTTGAACCTGCGCCGGGCTCTAAGCCGTGGACAATTTTGGAAATAGCTGGGCGTCAGGCGAGCATCTGAGGCGGTCCCCGGCCGTGCTTGCGCTACGAACGTCTCCCGGTGCGAGGCGAGCGTGATCGTCCACGGCACTCCAGGTGAGGTCACGATGGTCAACTTCACCAATGGTGGAAAGAACCTCGGCAAGCAGACTGTGGCAAAGATCGTGAAGACAGATGAAGAACGGCGTCGCCCGATTTAGATTCTTTTCCTATCTATGTGTATAGAGCTGGTGGACTGCTACCCCGTTAACGCGGCTAATTACGTTCTATCTTCGCCAGCTAGGTCAGCACGATACAGTACCGGCCGGGCATTCGTCAGCCACTTCTAAGCCAGTCGATGCAGATAAATTCGTGGACTGTAACCTATTCCCGTGCCTAAGCTCTAACTCAGCAGAGACATGACTTGTCTGGCGGCCATTCCAGCAGGAATGACCGAGTCGCAGACGGATTGTGGATTGAAGAGGATTGAAGCGCAATGAAGACGAGCCTCATAAAGATGTTGGTTGGATTGCTAATCGCGGTATTGTTATGGGTTACGCCTGGCCGCGCGCAGACTGTGACTGGAGCAGTTACCGGTACTGTGACCGACCCGTCCGGAGCAGTCATTCCGGGTGCAACCGTGGTGGCGATCAATGTGGCAACCACAGTACGGACCCTTGCGACCACAAATAGCGCCGGTGTTTATTCGATCCGCTTTCTGCCGATTGGCAATTATGAGATGGAGGTCGCTGCTAAAGGCTTCACCAAGATGACTCTGCCCCAGTTCACACTTGAAATCGGTCAGACTGCCAAGATCGATGCTCATTTGAGCGTTGGAGCGAGCAACACAAGCGTGGCCGTCAACGGAGCTCTCGCCCCGATTCTGAATACAACCGATGGCTCCCTAGGGCTTTCGCTCAGCTCGAATGAAATTTCGACGCTTCCGCTAAACGGGCGAAATTTCTCCTCGGTGACTCTGTTCCAGCCGGGCGCGGTCGCGACGGACCCGACCGGGCTGACCACTAATAATGCGATTGAGCGCAGTACCTATAACAGCGACGTGGTCACCATTAACGGCAACCGCGCCCAGGCGAACAACTACACGCTCGACGGCACGGACATCAACGAAACACAAAACAATCTGATCGGGTACAACGTTGCACCTGATGCTATTCAGGAATTGCGTGTCGTCCAGGCAAATGCGCCGGCAACCTACGGCAACGTCAATGGCGGCGATGTTGTCACCATTCTGAAGAGCGGCACGAACACCTTTCATGGCAGTCTTTACGAAAACATCGAGAACCAGAATCTGACCGCAAATACCTGGGCAAACAACTTTTCAGGTGTGCGTCAGAACCCGTTTACGCAATCCATTTTCGGCGGGACGATCGGCGGTCCGATTCTCAAGAACAAGCTGTTCTTTTTCGCCGATTATGAAGGCGTACGGAGACACCAGGGAGGCCAAGGCACAGCCAGCGTTCTTTCAGCTGCGATGCGCCGGGGCGACTTCTCCGCGCTTCTCGGGCTTTCGTCACCGGTGCAGCTTTACGACACCCAGAATGGGTTTGCACCTTACGCAAACAACCAAGGTATCTCGATCAATAATCCCGTGGCTCGCTACCTCATTGCGCATCCGCAGTTTTATCCACTGCCCAATCACGCCCCGACTGACGGGCTGGTGCAAAACAACTTCATTGGCCCTACGAATTCGTTCGTTCAAAATGATCAAGGCGATATAAAGATAGAGGCCGATCCGCGTGCCGAAGATAAGATCACGGCTTTCTACTCGCAGGGTAGGTCGTTCGACGGGACCGTCGCCGTGCTCCCCGTCACGTTCCCGAATAAGGATACTTATCCGGATCATCTGGGCGGCGGTACGTGGGTACACACCTTTTCTCCATTTATTGTGAATGAGGCGCGCATCGGCTTCACGCGCATCCGTTGGGATAGCAACATCCCAAGCGACTCGACCGGCACCTTCGGCCTGAATGGGAACACCATCGTTGGTGTCCCATCGGGTCCACAGCAGTTCGCCGGGTTCTCCTATCAAGGCATCGGCGCCTCGACTCTCACCGGCGTTGGCGTCCCAGGACAAGCGCAGATTCTACGCGACAATACCTTTACTTACGGTGATAACTTGACAATTCAGCGCGGGAAGCACCTGCTGAGCGTAGGCGTGCAGTTATTGCGCTATCAGCAAAACTTCTTCCTGTTCGGCAATGGAGGGTCGCTCGGCACCTTCAACTTTAATGGTAACTTTACCGCTCTACCCGGTGGTACTGGCTATGGTGGAGCAGATTTTGTACTAGACCGCGCGTCCAACCAACAGATCAGCTTGTCCAATGGCGCGTTTGGGCAGCGGCAGTATCGCGTCGCTGGCTTTATTCAGGACGACTGGAAGATCACTGACAAGCTCACGCTCAACCTCGGGCTGCGTTACGAGTACGACGAGCCGTATGCAGAGGTAAATAATAAGACGGCCAATGTCTTCCTGACCGGACCGCTGGCGGGGACGGTGGAGTATGCGAAGCGAGTGCCGACAGGCGCGCCGGCTGGTTCGATCGTCTGCGGCAACTCAGGTTGCTACCAGCCTACCTACGACCAGTTCCAGCCCCGCTTTGGCTTTGCTTACCAGGTCAGTCCACGGTTCGTCCTCCGCGGTGGCTATGGCACGACCAGTTTCCTTGAGGGGAATTCAAGCGGGGAGCGTCTTGTTAATAATCCTCCGTTCGCGAACTCGTCCTCGCTGACCGCGGCCACGCCAACAGCGGCTAGCGGCGGGGCTCCTTTCGCGGTGCAAAATGGCTTCGCTCTCAACAACAGCTCCATCGTGACCGCAGGCTTCACTGCATATCCACAGCACATCCAGCCAGCTTATCTTCACGAATTTAACCTTACGACGGAGTATGAGCTGAATAACACCACCTCGTTTCGGGTCGGCTACATCGGTGAGGTGGGGCATCACCTGGTGGATTATTACAACGCCAACCAGCTCACTCCGGCGCAGGCAGCGGCTGGCGCACCGGGGCCCTACGATAGTCTGGTCGGTGCGGGCAATGCTCTTTTCACGATCGAGTCAGAAGCGTACTCCAATTACAATGCTGCACAGGTCACAGTGCGTCATCGTATCAGCAGGGGCTTTGCGGCAACTGTCAATTACACCTATTCGCATTCGCTAACCGATAGCCAGGGGAACTTCGGTGGGTCTAACGTAGAAGGGCCAACAGCCACCCAAAATGGCTTCAACCTGGCTGGAGACTACGGCCCAAGCGACCAGGATATTAGGCACAACCTATCAGCCAACGGCTCTTACCTGCTGCCGTTGGGTAAAGGGCAAGCTTTTGGCGGCGGCGCAAATCGCGTACTCGACCTGCTGATAGGCGGTTGGACTTTTTCCTCGACAGCTATTGCGTACTCGGGCCTGCCGATTACGATCTTTGGTCCAAACAATTCCAGGACGAACACCTACTTTGGAGGATCGCGAGCTAATCAGTATCGCAAGCTCAAGCTCGTGAACCAGAGCGTTGCGCACCGGTTTGGGACAGACCCGTCAGCCGTCCCCTGCAGCGGCCCTGATAATGGGACCTGTGCCTATGGACCGGCCGCAACGTTCACGTATGGTTCAGCGGCGGTTGGTACAGAGCGCGCACCCGGATTCCAACAGATCGACAGCTCCCTGTTTAAGGATTTCCGCATTACGGAACGGCACACGGTTAGCTTCCGGGTGGATGGCTTCAATGTGTTCAATTTCGCCAGTTACGGAAACCCTGACAACAACGTCACCGACACCAACTTTGGGCAGATTACGAATACACGCAGCGGGCCCCGTACCATTGAGTTCGCGGCACGCTACTCCTTCTAAGATGAGTCGAGGTAATTCCGGGTCGGTCTTCCAGTGGGAACGCTTGCGCATCGATGAACTGCTTCAGCTTGTGTCAGCAGTAAACCAGAGGCAAGATGCTCTCCCTTTTCTACGCATAGACCCCGGTTGAGGCCATAGGAAACGCATTGTTCTTCTCGACCGCTTTGAAACTGCTTGGCGCGCCTGTCTATCTCTGTCGAAAGCAGGTTCACTGGCGAACGCTGCTGCTTCTAATTGGCGGTGGTGTGCCCGGAGTGCTCGGCGTTTCGCTGCTGCTAAGCCGCCGGTGCAGGTGCGATCGGGTAGATCATCGTGCTGGGCGCACAGTTGTGCTGACGGGAACTAGCTTCATAGCCGCAATTCCGCAGTTCAGTTTATTAGATCATTGGGAGAGCCATGATGGCTTTTCGATACTCTTCGTGTCTGAATGGCGTTCTTTTCTGTGCAACGCTTCTTTCTTCTGTCGTTCCTGCGACTGCGCAGGATGACGTAACCACACGCGATGCTGCCAGTGGATACGGAGGCGCATATATAACAGGGCCTGCATCCAACCCGTTGAGCTTCCTCAACGGATATGCCTACCGGACATTTGCGTCGCAATCGTCTTATTTGTTGCCCGATTTCGCTCCGGCACTGCAACTGAACGAACAACTTCCCCCGTGGATCTCCTTTGGTGTGGAGGAGCGCCTCCGCTTTGAGGACTACCGCGACGGCGGATTCAAGAAGAATAACAACGATTCCTATGTGCTGAACCGCCTTCGTGTGCAGATGAATTTGAGGTTCACGCCGTGGTTCAAGGTCGTCTCACAGGTGCAGGATTCTCGCCCGTTTCTGCAGAAACCTCCTTACGGCCCACCGAATGAAGTCCGCTGGGATCTGAAGCTCGCATATGCAGAATTCGGCGATCCGGAGAACCACTGGATCAGTCTACGGGTCGGCCGTCAGTTGATTAATTACAACAACACCATCATTGCTGATTCGGAGTGGCGCAATCAGGGGCGTTCGTACGATGCGGCCGTCGCTAATCTTCATTACAGCCGTTATCGTCTCGGGATCTTCGCGGCATCCGTCGTGGTTCCTCAGATTTCGGGCATTAGCCACCACCAGGAGGGCAACAACATTTACGGGTTGTATGGCCATATAGGCCAGGTGCTGCCTCATTCCACGCTAGAGCCGTTCGTCCTCTGGCGCGTCCAGCCGAGCGTTGCCATCGAAACCACGGCGAAGGTGAAAACCGGCAGACAGGACGAAAAGGCATACGGCTTCCGCTTCAAAGGTGTGGCGGCCAAGGGGTTGGATTATTCCTACCAAGCCAGCATTGAGCGCGGCTCGGATGGCCCCAACAGGATTCGGGCCTGGGCCCAGACTCTTGGCGGCGGTTACCGTTTCGGCCACCTGTACTTCCAACCGCGCATTTTCGGGCAATACGATTATGCGTCGGGGGACAAAAATCCCAACGATGGCCTGCATGGAACGTTCGACACGATTTATCCCACGACCCACGACCGTTTTGGCATCACCGATCGGTTTGGCTGGCAGAACATCGTGGCGGAAAGAGGCGGATTCACCATCGAGCCTCATCGGCGCTGGACGGTTACCGCGCAATACCTCAATTTCTGGCTGGCCAGTGCCACCGATTCGCTCTACAACAGTTCGGGCGGATCGATTACTCGCGATGTAAGCGGAAAATCAGGCACCCACGTGGGCGAGGAATTCGATGTTTACACATGGTTCGAGCTGAACCGCCACGTGAATTTCGGATTTGGCGTGGGGCATCTCATGCCGGGAGGATTCCTGGCGACCACTACCAAAGGCCCCACTTACAGCTATCCTTACTTCGCCATTAACTTCAAAGACCATGGAACGAAGAAGGGTGAATAGAAAATCGATGGATATCTGCTGTATGTTGAGAAGGCCGGCGGAAACGAAACCGGTCAGGATTGTGTAAGACGGGTTGCTGTCTTCGGCCAGCGGGGCGTCCAAGGTGGCCAGCTGTCGTCTATGTCCTTTTTTGCACGAATCTTTGCGCTACCCCTACCTGGATGTCATGGTCTGTCGCGATCGGCAGCCGCGAGCTGGAGGCCGGGTCGAACCGCCACTCGAGCACGTTACGTTCGACAACCAACACGCCCGGAATACTAGGAGAGCATTCAAATCCGGGGTCAAGCGGCTTTCTCAAGTGATTGCGCTTGGGTTTGTGGTCGGAAGCCTGGATACCAGCGCCGAAACGTGTCCTCCCACTCTTGGTTGAGCACCCGTGTCCGAATCTGTAGAAGCAAATGTGCGCCTCGCTCCGTCCACTGCATTTGTTGACGCTTGACCATCCGCTTGCCCACGACTTGACTCACCGCCGACTCGACAAAACCGGAAGCGATCTTTTCTCCGTTGCGATAACGCTCCCCGTAATTGGGCACGAACTTCTGGTTGCGCTCCACATAGGTGTGTAACTCTTCAACTCCCTTCAAGAGTTTGCCGGTGTTCTCGTTTTTGCTCTCGAACGCCGCCGCCTCCAAATCCATTTCCAGATCCTGCAGTTTATTCAGCGCTTGAAACGTGTTGCCATGCCACAGGTACCACTTGATCGATTCCAGCCGTTGGAGCACGCCTGAACGCAATTCATATGGATCGTCGTCTTCTCCGACCTTCTCCGGCAATCCTTTGGCAGTCTGGTTTAGAACCGTTAACCGCATCGTGACGTGAAACCAATCCAGTAAGTGTTCGGCCTCCGGATTCAAATACAGTTGCACTTGGCGCACGTCCTCGCCGCCGTCCGAAAGGAAATCCACCTGCTGATTCATTTGCAGCCCTTGC
>DASYBJ010000531.1:0-37518 GCA_036500845.1 Acidobacteriaceae bacterium | reverse complement strand
CAACCACTTTCGGCCAGATCACCGCTACGCGGTTTCCCATTGGAGACCTCGGCTCCTCGCGGCAGCTCCAGTTCGCGCTTAAGCTGCTGTTTTAAAAATGACGGCCAAGGGACCGCGGCAAATGAAAGAAACTCGAACACGGTTGAGTTATTCTCAACCGCGTTCGGGCAGGTTATGTCCAGTGCAACTGAGAATTGTCTTATAGACCACATGCAGGAAGTTTGTTCTTGAGCATTTTCCTGGGGCCGCAGACGAAAAGCGGCCCTCCTATCTTCCGGCCGCATTGTGAATCCGAGCCTCGCCGAGTATCACATTCCCGTCAACCTGACGTTCCCAGGATCAAGACCTACTTTCTGGACCTACCTGGCCTGCACACGCCACTCGGTGCGCACGGCATTGACGAGATCGGAATTCCCGGCGCTGCGGCTGTTGGTGCACATGCGGTCTATCGTGCAACCGGCAAGCCCATCTGCACTTTGCCTACCACGCTCGACAAGCTGCTATGAATCGTTCCACTCATGCTCTCGGACCATTCAGTCTGGCACGCAAGTCTGTCCTCTACTGGTCCGTCGGCGTTGTAGAGAGGAGCAAGATAGATTCCATGCCGTGCGGCAATCGTCTCGATCTCCTCAACCCGCTCCTGAGTGATGAACCCTCTTCCCTGGGAGAAGGGCTCGAACCGGCGCTCCAGAGCAAGAGCCATGCCTTCGAGTAGACACCCATGGACCACATCGGGAAATGGATGCCGATTCAGAATGCCACGAAAATCCGGAGCGAATCTCAAGCCGCCAGTGATCTGACCCAGCCCTCCGAAGAAGACTTTGATGCCAGGCATCTGTGCACTTGGGGAGAGGTTCTTCGGGTAGCCCGCATCGCAAACGATTGCGTCGGACGCGATGCGGGCCAACAGAAGCGAAGGAGACGCGAGACTTGCCGCGCAGATCACAACGTCGGCCTCGGTGGAGAATTGCTGGAGATCCGTCGCGATCTCCACCTGAACTCGATCGGCTTCCAACTCGGCGGCGAGCCTGCGTAGTCGCTCCACGTTGCGTGCGCGGAGCAGCACCCGCCTCACGATCGGCGCCAAGCAACGGGCGCAACCGGAACCCACATCTCCTGTTGCTCCAACGATAAGCAGCGTTGATCTGCGGATGTTCCGACCTTCCAGCGCGCACATTTTCTTGATGCCCTGAACGATGAAGCCAACTGTCAACGCATTGCCTGTCGTGAAGACGGTATCGTGTCTTTCCGGAAGCTGATCGAAGTTGCCCTCGATCAGAATGGAACTGAATCCGCCCAGACTCACGATCTTGGCTCCTGCCTTGATCGCGCACGCCGCCGCAGCTCGAACACGGCAGATGTTGTCGTGGGTACTGGCGGTTTCCAAACGGTCGGGAGGGATGAAGGAGTCGATGTAGAGGCCGTGCGCCTTCGCGCCCCCGGCCGAACTGCAGATCGATCCGACCTCGACATGGCATACTGCTCTGGGCGGAATCCATGGAAGGATGTCTTTGATCTCGTCATCCGGCAGAGGCGTATGCCCTGGTCCGCGCAGCACAGCGAGGACGTCCGCGGCTGCTCGCCAACTCTCCTGATGCCCGATCAGAGCGAAGTCCACGTCCATAGTCGGCGCTCGCCTAGCTATACCGGCAATCGAGTTACCCATGCAAGTGTTACCTCCCCGGGTACCCCAAGGATGTCGAGTGTCTTCAGATACTGTTGCAGCGACGCTCCGCGGAGTTCGGCGGCAGACAAGCTGACGTCAAACAGCGATGGCTTCACACAGCTGCCGTGACACACTTCGCAATGTCCATCCTTGCATTCCTTCGCCAGCATCTGCGCTAGGGTGGTCATCACATCCAGATGCAGCCGGTACACCTTGTCGTCGAAGCGCTGCGCGTCCAGGGCTCGCTCGGCCGTCAGAATCGACATGGCGTGATCGACGTGATCTTCTTCCTCCGCTGCGATCCGGGCAAAGGTTTTGCCTAAACTTCCGGGCGCCACTTTCCCAACGCGGGAATAGCTCGCGACGGCGAAGGATTCCAGCATGATTTCCTGTACGATCAGGCAGCCAATGAAATCACGCTCTGCGATGCGGCGCAAGAATGCTTGGCGAAGGCGCCTCCAGTGCTTGGCGTCAACATTGTTGGTGACGTCCACTCCAATCTTGCGACCCTCGGCAGCGAACGAAGCAGCGTGCCCTCGTTCACCCTCCGCATGCTCCAAGGCATCGACTACTTCTGCGGGATCGTCACAGATCTCCGATAAGGAGATGTAGTTCATCGCGGCGAGAAGTTCGCCGGTCATCGCTTGTGCCAGGATGTCCTGCCAAATCGGAGCACTGGTCGAGAGAGAAGTACATCCCATCGGTGAGGCGTGAACGTCAATCAGCGGTTGCATTTTTCCTCCTGTACCTCGAATCTTTTGCTGCTTTGGAATTTGCCTCCGTATTTCAGCCTTGTTGTGGTCATGCTCGTTCCTCCTCACGCCAGTGACAGAATTCCGATCCTCCAGGGGAATCAAATCGGTTCGCGATACCGCCGTAGCCGCACCGCTGCGGCGAGGAATATCGCGGCGACCGCCAGTCCGATCCACAGACTTGGGCTGCTCAGGAACTTCCCCGGAGTGAGTCGTGTCAGCGGAATAAAATGCGGATCGACCCGCTCGCCACCCTGCGCCCTGAGATCGAAAGCGCACGCCGCGAAGCCAAACAACCGGTTTCGGAGCAGCGACCCGAAAAACGAAGTGTGGAAGGCAATCCTTTCGAAAACGGCGATCACGAGCGGAGGTAACACGGCCCATAGAAATGTTGCGCGGCGCGCCCAGCCCGAGACCAGCAGCAGCCACGCGTAAAGTGGCGCATGCCAGAGCACCAGCACAGCCAGAACGTAGAGGAGCACCAATTGCATCTGCAACAATGGCAGTTGTTTCCACAGCGTCGCGGCACCCACATCACTCATGAGCAGGACTGCGGTGCTCAGCAGCCGCATGATCAGCTGCACGGCAACGGTGATCGTGAAGACGAGCAGCGGCAGAACCAGCAGAGGAATGCTCGCCTTCGCCAGCACTGTCGTAAAATCTGAAACCGGCAGCGACTTCCAAAACAGGATGCTGCGATCGCGACGCTCGCTGTGCAGCGTGTCGAGACAATAGAAGATCCCGACGAGGAACGCTGTTAGCATCAGCAACATCGCTGCGTGGCTGTAGGGCTCGGCGAGCGCAATGCGCTGATGCGCACGGTCGAGCGCCGGCAGTGCACGCATTCTACGCGGCAGCCAAATGAGGCTGATCAAGTAGCCGAGTGTATATACGGTCGCGGCGGCCATCGGTGCGATAAAGATCGAACGGTTCTCCCACAATTCGCGTCGTATCGACCAGTACATGGGCCGCGTCGCCGATATGGCCGCGGGTGCGCTTTCCTGCGGTTCGAAGGATGAGTCATGCGCGGTGCTCGATGGGGTATTCATCTAACCGTTCCTTGTGGCGCGCCGGGCTGATTACCCGGTCTATTTCCCATCAGGGCAACGAACAAGTCGGCGATGCTGGGGGTGCGCACGTCGCCTAGGTCGGCGAGTTGTGGACGATCCACATGATCGAACAGCAGGATGCTGCGACCGAGCACCTGCCGATCGTGAATCGGCTTGAGCGCCCGTGCTGCGGCGACATGCTCGGAATCCACAATCAATTCGAGATATCGCGACTCGAATTCCTCCATGCTGCAATTGAGTACGATTCGACCGCCATTGATGAACATGAGATCTGTTAGGACGTTCTGGATCTCTTCGACCTGATGGGTCGTCACAACGATGGTGCGGCTGCGGTCGTAGTAATCGTTCAGCAGCGAATCGTAGAACTGCTTGCGATACAGGATGTCCAGGCCAAGTGTCGGCTCGTCTAAGATCAGCAATTTCGCGTCAATGGCCATGACCAGAGCAAGGTGCAGCTGGACCACCATGCCCTTCGACAATTCCCTGACCTTGCTTGCCCGCTTGATGGCGGTTTTAGTGAGAAAACCTTCCGCCTTCGTGCGATCGAATCGCGGATGCACACCGGCGACATAGTCGAGCGCCTGCGAAACCCGAATCCAGCGCGGCAGCACCGCGACATCGGCAATAAAGCAGACATCGCGCATCAGCTGATCGCGCTCACTCCAGGGATCACGTCCAAGTACCTTCAGTTCTCCCTGATAAGGGGTTAGGCCGAGAATCGCGTTCAGCGCGGTGGTCTTGCCTGCGCCGTTGGGACCGATAAGTCCCAAGATATGTCCCTCTTCAACACGCAGATCCACGCCGTCCAGCGCGATGGTTCTGCCGAAGGCCTTACGGAGGCCGTGCGCTTCTATGCATGCCATGGCTTCAGCGCTCCTCCTCTTTGGCTTTCGACTTGGACCGGCGTTTTGCGGGAGTGTCGAGGAGTTCTTCCAGCGTGAGGCCGAGCCGCTGAATGGTTGCGTAGACCCGGGGCCATTCTTCGGCGAGAAACTTCTGCCGTTCGCCCTGGAGCAGCAGATCGCGGGTACCGGCGTTGACGAACATACCGAGACCTCGTTTCTTTTCGACAAGCTGCTCCTCGACCAATTGCTGATAGGCCTTCAGAACTGTCAGCGGATTGAGCCTATACTCGGCGGCGACATTACGCACGGAGGGCAGCGGTTCCCCTTCTTTGAGCACGCCATCGAGTATCAAGGCCACGACACGGTCGCGAAGCTGGCGGTAGATGGGCTGACTGTCGTTCCACTCATTATCCATCCTGGATTCCAGATAGCTTTACCAGAGATACCCTTCTCGTCAATTTGTCCGCTGCAGGTCGAAGTGCGCGTGGACCGGCTTGTCCCCAGGCATCATGTAAGTCCAGTCTTCGGTGTGATGGCTCGCGTCGATCACGGTAAAGACTGCATGGTGCATGTGTCCGTACTGCGTACTGCCGGCGACATCGAGAAAATCGAATTCCACCGTTCTTCCGTCAGGCGACATCTTGCCCGTCATACGGGGCCGATTCCCCGCATCACAATAATGCGTCAGGAGCAAGCGGTTCCCGTCGAGATACAGCATGGTAATCGGATCGTCGGGTCTTCCGGCTCCCGTCGCCTCATGCATGAGCGCATTCCCCATGGAAGTTACGCGAAGCGAAACCCGCATGAGCTTGCCTTGTATGTCAGATTGCTGCGGGACGGTTGTCACGCGCCCTTCCCACGAACCCGCCAGGGTTTTTAGTTTGTCGAAAGATTGTTGCGCGCCGGACTGCGCGAACGCGACGGTGGAGAGCGACATCAGAACAACGGACAGCATAAAACGAAGGGATCGCATGGTTTCATCCTCCTGCGTATCCAGTTGCGCGATCAGCTGTGATCGGACCGCTACACGTCATTTACTGTTATACATAACTACAACACAAAAACACTTGTCAAGATTTTTTATTCCCTTGATCTGTTCATGCGCAGAGTTTGCTGGGCAATCCAGGTTAGAGCGCATGGCTAAGAGACCCGACCCTGCCCCCGGAACGCTGGAGATGCTCATCCTGAGGACACTGGGTCGTGGCTCGATGCACGGCTATGGCGTTGCGCTCTCGATCAAGCGCCTTCGGACGAAGTGCTCACGGTGGAGAAGCTACCCGGCACTCCAGCATCTGCTGCTGTAGGGATGGGTGAAAGCGGAGTGGAAGATGACGGAAACCAACCGCCGCGCACGATATTACACGGTGACTGCTTCGGGCCGGAATCGGCTGGGCTTGGAGGTTCGATCAGATGATTGTGGCCATCGGCCGTATTCTGCAGGACGTATAAGCAAGCTGTTTGAAAGCATCCCGCTCGGCAGGCACTTCCATCGTTCTTATCTCGATTACCTCGACTGGAAACGGGAAAATAGCGTCTTCCAATCGCTCGACGTCTATGCGCTCAAAGGAATCTTGACACCGCGAGTGGACAACAGTGCCTACCCAAACTGCTTCAGGAACAGTTAATTGGGACTCACGGATCCAGTGTCCGGTCGCATACCTCCAAGACCAGATCTATTACTTGTTCGTTATGAGGAGGGTGCTCCTCTAGCCTAAGCAGTTGTTTATAGTTTTAACTTGCTAAGCAGGTCTTGAAAACGCCGGTCGGCACGGCATCCGTCGAAGATTGGATCGATTCCCAAAAGATCGATTCCCTTATCGCGGTTCAGATAAGCTCTATCCAGCCAGCGCATCGCATCATCGTTTTGGTGAAGCCCGCAATAGATCTCAGCGATGTCAACACCCGATACATAGGCATGAGTCGAGTCGTTCTCCAGCTGCTTCGCAATCTCAACTGCCTGGACCTTAGCCCCTGCAAGAGCAAGGGCGTGGCCTCTGAGAGCTTCTACATTCGCGCCGCCGCCAAAGAGTTCTAGAGCGGTCTTGAATCCGAGCAATGCCTGCTCATATTGCGCTTGTTGTTCGTAAATCTTCCCTTTGACCAGTTGCGCTTCAGCAAAATCCGGATTCAGTAGCAGCACTTCATCGATACGCGCCATAGCCTCACCAGGCTTGCGTGCCCAGTAGGCTGTCTCAGCGGCGTCCACACCGATGATTGCCGATAATGGATCCAGGGCGAGAGCTCGCTGGATCTCAGCCTCCGCTTCCTGCGTCCTTCCTAAGCGGGAAAGGTGCAAGCTGTACCAATGGTGCGCGGTTGGATAGGAAACATTCAATTCCAAGGCACGACGATACTCCGCCTCGGCTCCGGCCCAATCCCAGTCCTTGTCTGTTCTAACTGCGCCCAAGACCGTATGAGCCTCCGCCAAACGTCCGTTTAGGCGCAGGGCATGTTCCGCAGCCGCTTGTGCTTTTTCTAGCGCGGCGGTAGGTTCAGGACCGCCATAACTACTGAGCAGCACATAGGCGTCCCCCAAGGCGGCATAGGCTTCCGCATAGTTCGGATCCGCCTTGATCGCATCCTGGTAGTAGTCGATCGACTTGTTGATGTTCTTCAGGGTACGTTTGTTCCACAGGAAGCGGCCTCGCAGATACGCATCGTGCGCCCTAGCGTTCACAGGACGCAGCTTCGAGGTGGATGCCTCGCTACCCAGAGCAAGGGCGACCTCGCGGACGATATCCTTCGTTACCTGCCCTTGCATGCCCAGGAGGTCATTCCCGCTCTCCTCATAGACCTGCGCCCAGAGGTGACGATCGCTTCTGGCGTCAATTAATTGCGCTGTGATGCGCACTTCCTGCCCATCGTGCAGGAACGATCCCTCTAACACCGAGTCCACATTCAAAGTCTTAGCAATCTGAGCCATCGGCGCCTGGGTGCCTTTGTATTGCATCATCGAGCTGCGCGAGATCACGCGGAGCGGCGTACCGCTGGCGAGGTCGGTGATCAGCTGGTCAGTCATTCCGTCGACGATATAGTCCTGATCCGAGTTCCGCGCCAAATTGACGAAGGGTAAGACCGCCACGGAATGGAATTCGCCCGCTGTGTTTGCCGATTGCGTCTTCGACGGGCTGCGGACTAGATGCAGGACGGTTGCCGTCGCGAGGAAAGCACCGAGTGAAACTAACCCGATGAGGACAGGCCATCGCCGATTTGGTAAAAGCTGCGCCGGTAGTCCGCTCTCTGGCGGAAACGACGGCCTCTCCGAGGAGTCTGAGGATGGACTGGCGGGTGTGCTTGGACGCGTTTCAGGCAGCCTATCCTCCGGACGCGTGCAAGCGCCGTTGTGCGGCACCGGTGAGGTGGAATCTTCCTCTTCTTGCGAGGCAGCCGAAGCATGCGACGAGGCCTTCGTTAGGAGTTGCTCGGCGACTGGATCGGTGGCAACTTTGGCGATGAAGCGGTATCCCTGACCGACCACGGTCTGAATAAACCGCGGCTCTCTTGGATCATCGCGAAGGGTGGCGCGCAGTTTGTTGACCGCTGTATTTACGCTGTGTTCGGTATCCTGTAAGGCGTTCTCACCCCAGAGCTGACGATTGATAACTTCTCTCCGGACAAGTTTCCCATCGCTCCGGAGGAGCAGGATAAGCAACTCCATCGGAATTCGCTCGAGCTTTACTGTACGCCCGGACCGGCGCAGCTCGTAGCGCTCGAAGTCCAGATCAAACTCCTCGAATCGAATGATTCGTTCCTCCACAGATCAACCCTCTCTTGTTTTGTTTGTCTCGTTGACGGTTCTTCAACGCGGCAACATTGCCCGGGTGGCCCGAATCTGTCGCACAAAGCGGTCGCACTAAGTATAGGTGCAGCTAGTTCATCTGCGTCAACAATCGCGATATTCATGGAACCAGGAGCTTTGTTGGGTTAGACGAACTTTAGATCGATTGATGAAGGCTTTAGATCTTCTGTATTGACCGAATCCGAGCGAGACGGGATGATCCCTCCGAATCGCCACAGTGGTTCCCCAACCGCTCCTAGCAATTTCTCAGGGTCCCTGTTTACCCAAGGCACATTTTCGGTGCCCGGAGGCAATCCGTCTTCGGGGCTGCAGATCCTCATCCATTTAGCTGCCTCGCGTTCGCTGGCGGCCAAGAAAGAAGGTTTATGGACAAGCGAGTCAGTTTCTTGCGTCTGATCCGTCCTCTGTGCGCTCCCTCACTGTGGGTAGTAGCAGCTGTACTGCTTCCCCATGGTGCGCACGCTTCAGGACCACTCGCAGCTAAGATAAACGTCACTCCCGGTGCCAGTTACGATGGCGCCAATCCCCTCCCAAAGCCATCAAAGATCGTTGTTTATGACTTCGCGGTGAATACAGCGGATGTGCAAGCAGATAAGGTGCAATCTCTCCGTCCTAGGCATTTGATTACTGGAGATGAAAAGCCGGAAGCGATTGCCGCCGGAGCAAACAAAACATTTTCGAAAGAACTTAGCAAGGCACTGGCAAGAACCGGCATCCCCGTTGAACACGCCCAAGTGGGTGCGCCGCCGCCCGCTAATGCGCTCTTGGTCCAGGGTTCGTTTGTCTCCCTCAAGCAAGGCGTTAAGGCGGAGCGCGTTACCGTGGGCATGGGTGCTGGCTCGGCAGACGTGCAGTCCACCGTGGACGTACATCTGAACACGCCCGGAAACCTGGTGCTGGTCACTCAATTTCGAACCGATACGAACCCAGCTAAGAACGTGGGCGGCGGCGTAGGGGTTGCCGCTGGGTTGAACCCCGCGGCAGTGGCAGCCAAATCGACGATTAGCGACCGCAAGAAGACCCTCGACAGCTATGCCTCAAAAACGGCGGATGCCACCGCGAAAGAGATCACCAAGGTTATGGCTAAGCAGGGGTGGATCAATACGAACGACAAGGGCGAAGTAGTTCACCAATAAGGGCACAAACACCCCGTAACGGGTGAGCACGGGGACGCGTCTCTCCGAGCGAAATGGGCGAACAGGAGACGGAATAATGAAAAGCATTGCAATCTACTGGATCGCCGCGCTTATGGCAAATCCCATATTGGCGGTGGGGCAAAACAATCCACAGCCGGTAAAAGGTATGGCGAGCACGGTGGGGCTGTATGTGTATCCCAAGAACCACCAGAGCGCCAACCAGCAACTTACAGACGAGTCCCAGTGTTATACCGACGCAAAGAGTCAGACTGGCTTTGATCCGAACGCAGCTGCACCTGCAACCGCAACCAAGGCGCAGAGCGAGAAAGGCGGCGATAAGTCAATGGCACAGGGAGCGGCCCGCGGCGCGGTGATATCGGGCGCGACTGGCGGCGATCCGGCTGCAGGCGCGCGCCGGGGCGCGATCATCGGGGGAATCAAATCAAAACGCAAGCAAAAGCAGGAGACCGCGCAAGCCGACAAGCAGGCTGACGCAGACAAGACACAACAACAGCAGCTCGATAACTTCAAACGGTCGCTTTCGTCTTGCCTGGACTCGCGCAATTACTCAGTCAAGTAGAAGCAGCATCGCGGCACACGACAGCGTTGATCGATCAACCAGCAGACTCCACCAGAAAGCGAGAATTATGAAGAGTATTCTTAAAGTTATTTGCCTCTCCGCAGTCTTTACTGCTTCGCTGCAACTTGCAAGAGCTGGCGCCATTGACACGTCCAATCCCGCCACTGAAAAACTGCAGCAAGATATCAAGACGGCTGTGCTGAACGGCAGCATCACCATTCCCCAGCTGAAGGAGCTGCAGGCGAACCTCGAAGTCTTGAAGGCGGCGAAATCGGCTCAGCAGCCAGGCGCGCCAGTGGACCTCGTAACGCCTTACACGGCCGTTTCTAAGATGAAGGCCATCATGGCCGAAGTGAAGCAGCCGGACCGGGACACCCTGGAACAGGATCTTCAAGTTGTCATGGCCAACAAGAAGCCCGCCGACAGTACGGAACCCGTGAAACCTGGAGCGAAACTCGGCAAGGATATCTTTGTTGCGGTTATGCGTGGCAACCCAACCGACGCACAGGTGAAGCAACTGCAGGAGAGTTTGAATTCTCTCCAGGGCATCCAGTCCGGCGGCGAGGGTAAGCTGCAGCAGTTCATGGCGCTTCGCAAAGCAAAGTCTGAGATCGAGCAGACGATGGACGCAGGCTCATTCCGCCCGCAAGACCGCCAGGCGGTGTTGGACGACCTGAACGGTCTTGGGCCGCAGGGTGGCGCCGGCAGGAGACGCTCCTCATAACAAGAGCAGCTTGCAATAACCACCGCAACGGGCAAGATAGGGCTCACGGCGCGCCAACCTTCGGTACCCGAAGATCGTTACAGGTCTTCAGTTCGTCGAACCAGGGCGTCTCCGTTTGATCTTTTGTTTTGGATGCTGACGGGCCGATCCTAACCACTAAGTGTTGGAGACTGCTTTGACGAGAATGCGAGCAAAATGCGGGCGGATTGCCAGCCGCATCCTCGCTGGAACGGCCTTGCTGTTCGGCTTGAAGGGCTTTGCCCAGCTGGCCACGAACCAGCCTCCCGAGTTGTCGCTCGACCAAGCTATCCAGATCGCCTTGGCCAACAACCGACCGCTCCAAACCACCAAGCTTAATATCGCTAAGTCGCAATGGCAGATCGCCGAGACAAAGACCAAACGCCTTCCCCAGTTCAGTACGGAACTGCTGGCCGTCGGAGACATCACTTCGCCCAGCTTTACTTACCAGAAAGGTGTTTTTGGAACATACAACAACACTCCGGTCCCCTCAAAAAATATAAACATTAGCCTCTCGAACGGCGTAACGGGATACGCCATCGCCAAGGCTGCTCAACCGATCTCGCAGCTCTATCAGATTCACCTCGCCGTTCGGGAACAGGAGCTCTCCGCTGATCTTGCCGGCCAAAAATATAAGGAAAACCAACAGTCGGTGGTCGCCGATGTAAAGCAGGCATACTATGCCACGCTTCAAACAGAAAGCGCGCTGGATGCGGCAAAGGTGCTTGTCAAGCAGTATCACGAGACTGACAGAGTTGCCTTGCAGTACGTCTCTCAGGAATCGATCCTTAAGTCCGAGAGTCTGGATGTAAAGGCAAAGCTCGCCCAAGCGGAGTATCAGATCGTTACATTAGGAGATACTCTTAACACCCAGAAAGAGTACCTCAACAACCTGTTGGGCCGTGATCTCGACACGCCGTTTCGTCCTCACCCGGTATCCCCTGTCTCTCTTGAGGAGATGGATTTGAAAATCGCCCGGCAGACCGCCCTGCAGCAGAGACCCGAAGTAAAGGAAGCTGAGATCAACCTAAGTCGAGCTACCTACGACCGCAAGCTGGCAAAGGCTCAATTCATTCCTGGCGTGGGCGCGGAGATGCGTTACTTCACGCCGATTAATACTGCGATTCTCCCTCAGAACATTCTCTCAGGAGGAATAGACATGACGTGGGAACCGTTCGATTGGGGGCGACGGCGAGACGATGTGAAACAGAAGACCATCGGCATACAACAGAGCCAATATCAGCTCGCAGAGACCCGCTCTCAAGTGGTATTAGACGTGGATAACACGTTCCGCAAGCTCAATGAGAGCCGTGCTCTCCTTGCGGTGGCGGAGGCTGGCCGGGACGCAGCAGATGAGAAGCTGCGCGAAGTGAACAACCAATTCAAACACTCTGCCGTGCTCCTGCGGGACGTACTGCAACAGGAGTCCGCCGTTGCCAATGCCGATCAAAATTATGAAGACAGCCTGCTCTCGTTCTGGAATGCCAAGGCAGCGTTTGAAAAAGCGCTTGGGGAACAATGAATCGATGAGTCGCATAGCCCATCTCCAACGGTCCTACATTGCCGCCCTCGCGAGTTTTCTCGCAGTGGGTGCGACCGCTTGCAAACAGGAAAACTCCGCGGCGACTATGCCGTTACCCGTGCACACGGCGCTGGCCGAGACCATATCCGTGGACACTGGAACGAAGTATTCGGCTAGCATCGCTCCTTACGCGCAAGTTGACTTGGCATTTCAGTCAGGCGGCTATGTTGACCATATTCAACAGGTCAAGAGCCCAAGCGGGGGTATGCGGAACGTCGACCAGGGTGATTGGGTGCCGAAAGGGACTGTATTGGCCGTAGTGCGCCAACAGGACTATACCGATAAACTCGACCAAGCCAAGGCACAACTTGCACGCGCTCAAGCAGAGCAGCAAAAGGCCAAGCTGAGTTTCGACCGGGTCTCCGCGCTGTATTCGGCGCAGAGCGCGACCAAGCCGGACTATGACTCCGCCCAAGCGCAGTTGGAGAGCACCACCGCTTCCGTCTCAGGAGCAACGGCGCAAATCAGCGAGGCCACGGTAGCCCTTGACTATTGTTCCCTGCGGGCGCCCTTCAGTGGATGGCTCGTAAAGCGCAGCGTTGACCTCGGGAGTCTGGTGGGACCGGCAACGAACGGCTTTACTCTCGCTGATACGCGCTCGGTCAAAGCGATCTTCGGCATTCCCGACACATTCATCAGCCGCGTGAAGCCAGGTCAGCACCTTGCCATCTTCACCGACGTGCTTTCCCATTCTGTTCCAGGACGCGTGAGCGCCATCTCGCCCTCAGCGGATCCCAAGAGCCGAGTATTTTCCGTCGAAGTTACGATCCAGAATCCAAGGAATGAGTTGAAGTCGGGCATGATTGCTTCGCTGACCTTGGATGGCAAGAAGCTGCCGCAATCCGTGCTGGCGGTCCCCATAGCGGCAGTGGTGCGCGACCCCGAGCGCGCGAACGGTTTTGCGGTGATGACCGCAGAGGGCGATGGAGACCTGGTGTCAGCACACTTGCGGCCGGTGGAACTAGGCGAAACCTATGGGAACATGATTCGCGCTAACGGCGGGCTCAGCCCCGGTGAAAGGGTGATTACGAGCGGCGTGAGCTTGGTCAAGAACGGCGACAAGGTGCGCGTCATTCCATAGGATTTGCGGTCTCCCCGCCAAGGTTTCGCAAGTGTGTGGCTCTCGGGGATCCGGGTCAAAGGGAAGTTGAAAGATATGGCATTCGGGCGTTTGTAAGCAGGTCTAAACAATGTGGGGCTCGGCCCCAGAGGGAGTAAATAGCACCCTGCCCTGGAAGATGATCTACCGTGCAAACACACCATGAGCCACAAGTCTGAAGCCGAGTATATCGCTCAAACGAACAACACAGCGCGCTTCTTCGTCGAACACCGGCAGCTATCACTCGTGCTTCTGATCGCCGTCTTCTTGTGGGGCTGGTATGGCTACGAGCACATGCCCAAGCGCAAAGATCCGAGCATACCTGTGCGTGTCGCAGTTGCCTCGACGCAATGGCCGGGCGCAACAGCTCAGGAAGTCGAGCAGCTTGTGACACGGCCAGTGGAACAAACGATGGCGCTGAATTCCTTCGTCAAGGTACCCTCGGCCTCCGACTTCGGCATCCGCTCCATGAGCTTTCCCGGTCTCTCGCTGGTCTACGTTCAACTCGATGACACCGTGACCGACCCGAAGAAGCAGTTCACCGATATCAATTTGAAGCTGGATGCATTGAACAACAAGCTGCCCCAGGGCGCAGGCCCCATCCAGTTCAACAGCGACTTTGGCGACACCGCAGCTTTGATGCTGACCGTGGCCAGTCCGCCGGCCAACGAGATCGATGTCGCTTTGCGCGCCCGGTCTATCAAGACCGAAATTGAACGGACGCGTGCCGCAGAGCCGAGCCGATCCCCACGGCCCCGCGTGAGTGTGGTCTACGCCTTTCCCTTGTCTATCTCCGCCTCGTTGGTTCGAGAGTCTTTTGTCTCCGTGATGCGGGTTGGCCAGCAAAATAAGATCGTCTCCGACCCTCATTTCTTCGAAGGTAGCGGATTTATCGGTGTGGATGTCAGCTCGAAATTGAGAGACGACGAGTTGCGCACGATTGCCGACCGGTTGGTCGTAGAGAGACTCCACCACTCCGAGATCCATCCCGACGCGTGGCCAGCCGCATTCATTCGTAACCCGGAGGACACAGAGGCACAGTTGGCTGCGGTGGCCGGCGATAAATACTCCTATCGCGAGCTGGATGACTTCACCGATCTGATCGGCAGAACCGTTCAGGGTGCGCCCGAGGTCGCCAAGATCGATCGCAAGGGAGTGCTGCCGGAACAGATTTATTTGGACTATTCCCAGCAGCAGCTCGCTCAATACGGAGTGACGCCTTCCAATCTAAAAAACCTTCTTGGCGCCCGCAATATCACGCTGCCCGGTGGCCAGCTTGAGGTCGGCCCCAAGAGCATCCAGATCAATCCCTCAGGAAAGTTCACCGACGCGCAACAGATCGGCAACGTCATCATCGGCACTTCCTCTTCTGCGGCGCAAAGTCCCGTGTATCTCCGCGACCTTGTGGAGATCTCCCGCGGATACCAAAGCCCGGCAAAGTATCTGAACTATCTGACATCGGCCGACAAGCAAGGGCATTGGCATCGTAGCCGCGCCGTGACCATCGCGGTGCAAATGAAAGATGGAAAGCAGATCGATGCTTTCGGCAAAAGCGTCGACGCCAAGCTCGCCGCCGTGAAGCAGTACCTGCCCGAGGACCTGATTATCGCGCGCACCTCCGATCAGCCGCTCCAGGTGAAGGAGAACATCAGCCTTTTCATGGATGCACTCTACGAGGCCATAGCTTTAGTCGTGCTGGTCTCCTGGTTGGGTTTTTGGGAGTGGCGCTCCGCAGTTCTGATGGCGGTTTGCATTCCGATTACGTTAGCAATGACTTTCGGCAGCTTGTACTTGCTCGGCATCGATATCCAGCAAGTCTCAGTGGCTACCTTGATCATTGCGCTGGGGCTATTGGTCGACGATCCGGTACTGGCAGGCGATTCCATTAAGCGCGAGCTCGCCGAAGGCCACCCGAACATCATCGCGGCGTGGCTGGGCCCAACGAAACTTGCCACGGCGATCATGTATGCCACTATTACGAATATCGTCGCTTACCTGCCATTTCTGTTAGTCACCGGCAGCACCGGCGAGTTTCTTCACAGCCTGCCCATTGTCATGACCGTGGCGCTGATCGCCTCCCGGTTGGTTTCGATGACTTTCCTGCCGCTGCTCGGTTATTACCTATTGCGTCCGGAAAAGAAACCCGAGAAATCGCTGGAAGAGCGGCGCACTACCGGTTTTTACGGGTACTATGCGCGAGCGGCAAAGTATTCCATTGAGCACCGTTGGAAATTCTTTGTTGGCTCGCTGCTCTTCCTCGCCGCAGGTTTCTTTATCATCTCCAAACTGAACTCGGCCTTCTTTCCCCAGGACGTTCAATATTGGTCCTACATCGACGTTTGGCTGCCGAACGATTCGAATCTCGGGGCCACCAATCAGACAGCGCTCGCAGTAGAGCAGATCGTCCGGGAACAGGCCGAGCGCTTCTCGAAAGAACACGCGGATCATGGCCAACAGCCGGCAGACGTCTTGCGCTACATCACAACGTTTGTTGGGGGAGGCGGCCCGCGCTTCTGGTTCTCAGCCTCCCCCCAGTTGCAACAGCTTAACTACGCGCAGGTTCTGATCGAGGTCAAAGATAAAGAGATCACGCCGCAATTTATCAAGGAGCTGCAGCCGGTCCTCACCGCGTCAATTCCCGGAGCGCGTCTGGATGCGCGGCAGCTTCTGACGAATCCGCTCGACTATCCGATCGAAATTCGCATCTCCAGCACCGCGGACGTGAGCGCCAAGCAGGAGGCGGAAGATATACGCGGGCTCCGCGCCGTCGCCGACAAAGTGGAAGCTATCTTCCGTTCTATCCCGATCGCAGAACGCACGCGCGACGAATGGGGAGACGACAACGCTCAGGTCGCACTTACGATCGATCCGGATCGTGCAAACCTGGCCGGGATCAGCAACATGGACGTGGCCAATTCTTCCACCGCCGGCCTGAGCGGGACGACCGTCAGCGTGCTGCAAGAGGGTCAGAAACAGATCCCGGTGGTTGCCCGGCTGCGGATGGACGAACGGGCACAGCTCTCCGACATCCAAAACATGTACGTATACGGTTCCCAGGAAAATACCAAGATTCCTCTGGTGCAGATTTCAAACATCGATCACGATCTAGTGACGGGCCGAATCGTCAGACTGGAGCAGTTCCGCACGATTAACATACGCACCTTTCCAGCTGCGGGGCGATTGAGTTCGGAAGTATTGAAGGAAGCTCTGCCAAGGTTAGAAGCACTTCAGGCCTCCCTGCCGCCCGGCTACCAGATTCAGATTGGCGGCGAACACGACAAGACCAAGAACGGATTCAAAAATCTAGCCATGGTCATGTTGATCTCGAGCGTTGCGGTCTTTCTTGCCTTGGTCTTCCAGTTCAAGAATGCGATCAAGCCTCTTCTGGTTTTGGCCGCAGCACCGTATGGAATGGTCGGCGCCTTCGCCGCTCTGTGGATAATGCACGAGCCCTTCGGCTTTATGGCGTTCCTCGGCGTGGCCAGCCTGGTGGGAGTAATTGTAAGCCACTCGATTGTTCTTTTCGATTTCATTGAAGAACGGCACATAGAAGGGGATGATTTCGAATTAGCGCTGATCGATGCCGGGATCCTCCGCCTTCGTCCCGTCCTGATTACTGTCTTCGCAACCGTCCTGGCACTCTTTCCTCTCGCACTGCACGGGGGTCCGCTGTGGAAGCCGCTCTGTTATGCGCAAATCGGAGGGCTGTTAATTGCGACCATCGTCACCAAGCTGCAGGTACCGGTGATGTATGCAATTTTTGTCCTTGATCTCAAGATTTTGAAATGGGATGCCATCGAGAAAGAGCCTGCCACTCCGTTAGCAAGCGCTGAGGAGCTTCACAATCCATCTTACAGCTAGGCCACTAAGATGAAACTCAAAACAAATACAACCGTTGCGCTCCTGTTTGTGGTCTTCTTGCTCCCTGTCCCTGGGCAGAATGGGCCGAGTTCAATGCCACCAGCGGTTACTCCTAGTGAAAAAGCGATTCTCGAAGAATACGACCGGGCGATCGATCGAGTTGCCGAGCGCGCCATGCAGTCGGTTGTGGAGATTGAGGTCACTGCCTATGGAGCACCTGAGAATCGCAAAGAGCAATCCCAAGACCGGCAGACGTTGCAACGTCAACGCGCCATCGGGTCTGGAGTGATCGTCGACCCAGATGGATACATCGTTACCAACAACCATGTAGTCGCGGGAGCCCTGCGCATCCGGGTGACTCTCGCGCCGCCCACGGTAGAGCTGGTGACCGGGCACACGAGACTCTCGAGTCCGCAGCACGTATATGAAGCCAAGCTGATTGGCACGAATCGCCTCGCCGACCTTGCTGTGATCAAGATCGAAGACAAGGGACTGCCCTACATTCCGCTGCCGGAGTTTTACGACGTGCGTTTGGGGCAGAGCGTGATAGCAATTGGCGCCCCCGAAGGGTTGGATTACACGGTCACGAAGGGAATCATTAGCGCGCTGGGAAGACAACCCGACGCTGAACGTTCCATGGTTTATGTGCAGACCGATGCGCCGATCAACCCAGGAAACAGCGGCGGTCCGCTAGTCGACCGCAGCGGAAACCTGGTCGGGATCAACACCTTTATTTTTACTTCCGGCGGTGGAAGCGAGGGTCTGGGATTCGCGATTCCAGAACCGATCGTCAGATTTGTTTATGACGAACTGAAGGCGCATGGGATCGTCTCCGCAGTCACGATCGGCGCCCACGCACAGAAGATCACGCCTGCATTGGCCAGCGGTATGAGGCTCCCCCAAAACAGGGGCGTGATCTTCTCCGACATCGAGGAGGGTGGCCCAGCTGCAGCAGCCGGACTGCAGCCGAGAGATATCGTGACCGCTATGGACGCCTTTCCCATTGACTCTCTGCCCAAGTACACGGCCTATCTGTACATCCATAAGCGCGGTACATCCATCCAGATGCACATCCTGCGCGATGGAAAGCCGGAGACGCTGACGATTACCCCAGTCGATGCACCCCCGGTGATCGACAGCTTGTCCGATCTGATTCAGCCCGCCAGAGACTTGATCGCATCTCTCGGGATCTTCGTGATCGATCTCAACGACTCTCTTGCGGGAGGGTTGGGCAGCCTACGCTCCAGGACCGGTGTCCTCGTTGCCGGTATTCTGGGGGAAGAGCCCGCCACTCTGGCAAATCTGGAAGTTGGAGACGTGATCCGCTCGATCAACGGAAAGTCTCTAAGCAGCTCGGACGAATTACGGCGTCAGCTTGCGACCTTCAAAGCCGGGGACGCAGTGGTGCTTGAAGTAGAGCGTCAATCTGTCTTGCAATATGTCGCATTCGAAATGGAGTGATGGCATGACTCCCGCCTTCGCCGTCACCGGCGTTCTTGTTCCGGTTCTTTTGAAGAGAGTACAAGCGAGCTCAACGGGCCCAGATGCAGAGTGATAGAGCTTGAACCGGTCTCAGCATAATTTGTTCGATTTGCATCGTTAACTGCGGAAATCAGTCCTCCGGAGTATCCCGAGGGGAACCGGCAGTTAGGATGGACCGTGAGGGTTTTGGCACTGCCACGGTTTACGGCGACAATCACGCAATCGTCTCCCTTAACTCGCCGAAAGACTAGTGCATCCGAATCGACGTAGAGGGTGGTATAAGTTCCTTCCGAGATCGCCGGGCTTCTGCGCCTCAACTCGGCGAGAGTCTTGATTATCTGGAAGGCCGAAGTTGTCTCGTCCCAACCGGTCATCCCCGGACGGTTGAACGGATCATCCGCCGAGGTATTGATCGTGTCTTTGCTGTAAGAGTGCCCGTTGAGCTCGAACAGGTCGTAGTTGGCCAAATACTGCTCATCGCCATAGTAGATGATCGGAATACCTCTCACAGTCATCAGCAAGACCGTTGCGAGATCCATCCTATTCTCGCGCTCGCTTTCACTGGAAACACCGATTTTGTCCAGCCGAACCATCGTCCGAATCTGGTCATGATTATCGATAAATATTCCTTGCCAGGTGTCTCGTCCGGCGAAGGCGGCAACGCGCTCCCGTAGGAGGTCATCTAACGTGACTGCATCAAGCGTGGAGCCGGGGTCTTCATAGCTGCCTCCAATGAACTTGTTGAGATCAAGGGAGAGCCTGAAATCGAGAATGTTTGTTCGAAAGTAGTCGTAACGGTTGGCGAACGCGAGTGATTTCGGGTCCCCAATTCCGCCACCCGACCACTCGCCAACGATGTACGGGTCCGGCCTACCCAACTCTTCAGAATGCTGGGTCATCTCACCGGTAAATCTTGCTATAAAGTCGGGAAAGGGGAACTTTACGGCGTCGAGTCGAAAATCTTGAACTCCATGGTCCATCCACAGTTTGCCTGCGTCCACCAGGTAATTGGCGATCTTGGGATCGTGCTGGTTGTAGCCGCTTAGGTCTGCGAGCAAACAATGATGTAATTGCCAATACGTCCAGTCCGCATCACTCTTGGTTTTAGCGTCCTGGCATTGCGGCGTACCCTGGAAATGTTTGTAGTAGTGCAGTCCATTTTCCGCATCGAAGTCATCGTAATAGCTTTTTATGAAGACCTGATCCGCATCCTCGGACCGGTATAGCCGTCCATGCACATGGTTGTCGTAAGGGTTCGAATGATTAAGAGTAATGTCCTGGATGTAGCGCATCGAATGAGCCTGCAGTTGAGCGCTCAGTGAGGTTACATCATCCCAATCTCCAAAATGAGCACTGGGCCGATCGTAATTCTGCACCCAATAGCCGTGATAGCCGGTCCCGTAGCCCGTACCGCCCTCATAAGCGCGCACATTCTCCATCAGAGGAGTTACCCACACAGCGGAGATTCCAAGCCGCTGGAGGTAGCCCAGCTTTTCCTCAAGGCCGGCGATATCGCCTCCCCAATACTTCCGCCATTGTTCTTCCGACGAACAGAGCGTCTCAAAACAGTTCTCACTATTGGTCGCTCTTGGATGTTCGGGATCAACATATGGGTCGTAGGGCTGACGCGGATGGAAACGGTCAGTCACGATGAAGTAAATTGTGCGCGAGCGATAGTCTACCGGCTGCTGCGCCCAGGTGGGGATCGACGAGAAAAAAAGGACTGCCGAGAGAAGAAACTTCATCATTGGCCACCTCGGAAATGCTTCCTCGGCATGTAACGCAGAGTCTCAGGACTCCTGCGACGTCGCGCCAAGAGCTACGCAGGAAGCTGCGCACTTTGAAAAATGGATGAATGAAGGATGCTTGTTACCCGACTTTGGCCCGCGCTGGTTGGAGATCTTGTACAGCCTCGTCTCAGTGTCGATCCTTGCTCGGCCGAATGGAAAGACTGATCACGAAACGGGCCAAGAGTAGCATTCATGCAGTGCTCCCGCAAGCACTTTTCGCGATGCCGCCTCCCCCGAAATCGTCGCGTGGGCCATACGGACGATTGGCTCTGGTGATCCGCATAGGAAGCATTCTGGAAAGCGCAGGTTGCTATGTTACGCAGGGATCCAGAATGTGAAGGTCGTCCCCTCGTGGGGATGACTGATCACATCAATCCCACCGCCGTGTGCGCGGACGATTGCGCGTGCGATTGCCAACCCCATGCCCGTGCCCTGCAAACGCTGCCGGTGCCGGCTCCCGCGGTAAAACTTATCGAAGATGAACGGTTGCTCCGCTTCATCGATTCCCTGCCCTTCATCCCGTACGCTCACTAGAAGCCGCCCTCCTGAGAGAACCGCCGAGATGTATACCGGCGTCCCGGCCGGAGAATACCGCGCCGCATTTTCGAGAAGATGACGCAGCACGCGTCCGATCAATTCTCTGTCCATCGAAACGGGTGGAAGATCCGGCGGCAGCGAAACATTCACCTGCCGGCCCCGAAGGAGCCCGTGAGATTCTTCAAGTGCGTTCTCGATAACGTCCCGTAAGCGCAAAGAGCGGAGCCGGACTTGCACTGCATCACTATCTAATTGCGCCATTTCGACCGCTTGGCCGATGAGCCGATCCAGCCGGGCGCTCTCTTCGTCGATTACCGAGATCATTTCGCGCCGTTCACTGTCGGCCAATGCTGGTTGTGAGAGTAAGCTGGTGGCGGCGAGCCGAATCGCAGTCAGCGGGGTCCGTAGTTCGTGCGTCACGGAGTCGATCAATGCTCCCCGCAGGCGTTCGCCTTCCCGCGCAGCCTCTACGCGGCTGGAACGTTCTATGGCTGCGGCCCGGGCCAATGCCGTAGCAATCAGCCCTCCTATTGCGTGATATAACCCCTCTGAATATTCCCCATCGATCATCGCCACAGAACCGCTGGCCCTCAACCCCAGCATGAGGGGAACGATATGCGCATCCGGCAGAGGAAAGTGCGGACCTTCAGGCGAATGTGCGGCCGCTCTCAGCTGGTTGACTGACACAAACTCATTCTCTGGGTTGGAATAATGAATTGAGTCGGTGTCAGCTATGTAGAGCGCCACGCATGCAAACCCGAAGATTTTGGCCACGATCCGCGGCGCGTTGGTTGCCACTTCTTGCGTGTGCTCTTCGGTGAGCAACTGGTGACTGAATTCGTACAGCCTCTCCATCTCCCTGCGGCGCGCCTCGGAAATCTCGGCCTGCCGGTGCTCCGCCTCGGAAAGATTGCTAACCAGGAAGGCAGACGCCAAAAAAACCCCAAGCGCAATCCAGTTTCTGGAGTCCGCGACGGTAAGCCTTCCTACAGGTGGCAGAAAGAAGTAGTCGTAGACCAGCGAACAAACGATGGAAAGGTACACCGAAGGGAGCAGCCCCCAGCGCGATGCGACAAACTGAACGAGGACCAGGAAGGTCAACGCAACAGTTGTATCGTTCACGTGGAGTATGCTGCGATAGAGGTGCTGGAGAACCAACACAGCTCCCGTCATCGCAAGACAACGCAGCACTACCTGAGCGAAAGGGAGACGTAAACGAACCATCGCTGGCCGATGATACCGCACGAGCCATCCCAGCGGGGGACGCAACGACAGCAGCTATGCCAGAAAGAATTGTAGTAGTCGACGATGAAGCCCAAATAACGCGGGTACTACGGACCGCGTTATCAGCCCAGGGATACGACGTGCGTACAGCGAACGACGCAGAGGAGGGTTTGATACTGATCGATGAATGGCCCCCCGATCTGGTTATGACCGACCTAATGATGCCGGGGCTTAGCGGGGTCGATCTTTGCCGCAGGGTACGAAAAAAAGGATCGACACCTATCATCGTTCTCTCGGTACGAGATCAGGAGCGAACGAAGGTAGAGGCCCTCGATGCCGGCGCGGATGACTATGTGACCAAGCCGTTCAATATACAGGAGCTGCTGGCGCGCGTGCGGGCACACCTCAGACGTGCGCCCGATCGAACCCCAGAGGCTTCAATCGAAACTGGTGATTTCTCCATTGACATCGAAGCCCACGTCGCGACGGTGAATGGCAAGAGTCTGCACCTGACTCCCACAGAGTTCGAACTGCTGCTTTATTTTGCGCGCAACGCTGGCAAGGCTCTTACTCACCGGGCTCTATTGACAGCTGTTTGGGGAGCGCAGTCGGCCCATCAGCCGGAGTATCTGCGCGTCTTCATCGGCCAGCTCCGTCGTAAACTCGAGGCCGAGGGGAATAAGCAATATATCCAAACGGAGCCGTGGATTGGATATCGCTTTGTACCGGAAGGTCTTACTGAATAAAGACAATCAGGAAAAATCCAGCTCGAGTTGATCCACGTAGCACCAGCCCCAACTCTCTCCCGGCTCAATGGATCGCATGATCGGATGGGTAGTTTTATGGAAGTGCTTGGTAGCATGCTTATTTTTTGAAGAATCGCAGCAGCCCACATGGCCGCATTCCAGGCACAGTCGAAGATGGACCCAGCTGTCTCCCAACTTGAGGCACTCTTCACAGCCGCGGGTATGCGGCTTGACAAGCTTGATCTGGTCGACATGAGTACAAGCCGGCATTGTGTTTTCCTCCTCGCCCGATTGGTTCAGGCAGCGCGCAGGGCAATAACGGGAACCCGCCTTGGCGCGGGTACAGCGCCTCGAGTAAACGACGAATCACCGTCAGCAAACAAGATACTCGCGTGCGACCAGTGCCGCTGACAGGGTACTCTGAGCGCCCGGTGTCCTCCTACGCACCATGATTTCCAAGTCGTTATGAGAGTTTTGCGGCTACGATGTCGAGCATCTGGATATTTGGGGGTCCAGTAAAGAGCTCCGGGGCTTTGGCCATTAACTGCTGCGCGATTCTTCCAGACAGGTGTGCTTGGCGGGCAGGTTCATTGGGAAAAACGTCAAAGATACCGAAGGTGCGAGGACCTAGACGAAGACCGAACCACGCGGTGGTGGCAGGTTCTGCTTGAGCAAGCGGAAGAGCTGCCCGAAGAAACTGCTCGACTTCTGCTTCTTTTCCTGGTCTAGCTTCAAATTGCGCAAGAATTGCCAAAGTACCCATTCACTTCTCCCTTCAATCCATGGAGGTGCGAATTAGAACCGTCATCGGAGGAATGAATGTTACGGAACGCCCTCCAGGCCGCCGGGTTCACTTGCTTATTGGAGGAATATCGTACGGCAGGTGTTGCCCGAGAATTATTTCCACAAGCAGACAAGGGGAACAACAGGGAGCCCTAGAGGTGCATAAGACCTAGGTTCAGATCGTGAATAAAACTTAAGGTCAGTCGGAATCGAAGAGTGATCCGGCTCGAGGATAGCCCCAGCCGGCTCGCTCGCTGGGGACATCCTCAAGACGTTGCGCCTTGGCTCAGAGATAGTTCCTGCAGAGCAGCGCTTACTTGGCCTGAGCTTTCCTTGCTTTGGCCCAACGGCGACGCTGAGCTGCTGCGATCTTCTTGCGTGCTTCGGGGCTCAGAACGCGCTTAACCTTCGTACTTCCTTGAGTGGCAGCGCTTGAGTTGATGTGCGCTCCAGCGGTTGCTTTATGACCATTGGAACCCTGCAGCAAAGCTTTCACTTGCTGCAAGCGCGAAATTTCCTGCTCTATTTGCTCTAAGATTTCTTGGCTGTTCAATGTACGCTCCAGACGCAATTTACGTCTCTAACAGCATATCAAAGAACGGCAACGCGAGATAGACCAGAGTATCAGATGTGATCTTATCAACCCGAATAACAGCCCCTCGATAAGCCCCACTGAAAACCGGCAGCCCTCAGGGGAAACAAAGCCTTCACAGCCAGCGCATAACTCATAAAGCTCCTTTCCGGGGCTCAAGCTTGTCATCACAGTTGGATGGAGAACCACCGATTTGGTTTGTCACTGAAACAGGCTCGCATTGAACCACAACGCAGGTATTTAGCGACTATGGAGCCGCCTCAATTTTCCCGTTTTCTATGCCTTTTTGATACAAACAGCTCTCTTATCCGGTCCTGGTGCGCTAGCTCCGCGGACCAACCATCGTTCTGAACACTCTGCTGGTCTCGTGAGGGATGCTCCTCTGGTGCATACGGCTAATTCGACCAGATCATCAGAGTTTAACCCTCGCCTTGAGTTTGGGGGCTCCGCGGAGGTCTCTCAATCGCGTTAGCGCTATCCGTACCGATCGGCCATGGACGGGCATGGATTCTCGCAGACAACTTACATGGTAGTTGTCTCTTCTATCGTGCTCCAGGGCGGCTCCATGGACCTATTTCTCCGGCGCTTCAGCGGCGCTGAAAATCTCACAGGTGCCGCTTTGATCCAAAAAACTAGCGGATCGAGGCAACGCTTTGTACCGCGCTAGATTCGGTCTGAGAGATTTATAAGAATCTCAACGTTTCATCTTAAGCGCGTGTGAATCGAAAGTCGTGACTTGGGCGGCCATTAAACCGTCCTTGGTCTCGTAAGCGTCGGCTCCGCGGTAGGGCTCGGCCAAGAAAGGAGCGTCAGCCCGCCACTGTATGTTGAATACACCGTCGACAACAAATGTATGTTCGACAGTGACCTTGATTCCGCAGACACCTCCCTGAGCGGGCGGTTTGACGATCTTTGCGAACATCTCGCCTACCGCTTTCCGTCCCCGCACTACCACGCCGCCCGGCGAAAAAAACTCAACATTATCCGGGTACTGGGCCATCAGGCGCTTCCAATCACAAGCATTGAACGCAGCCATGTGTTCCATTACCACTTTCTGGGCTGTAGGCTGAGTTACGCGCTTTGGCATTTCATCGGTTTGGGCCAATGCGAGCGCGATTGGCGCGAATGCCACGAGGAGAGCATATCTTTTCGCGAAGGCCAACCGGCCTCCGAAGCGGTGCGAAGTGTCTTTTTCCGTGACACTTGATATCCTGAACAGCCGAACCACACGTTCCATTGTTTTCTCGCTTTTCTAGGTTTGTATATGCATCGACCTTCAACTATCCGGCAGATCCCTGTGCGGTGTTCCGGTTCTTGCTTACTGCGTAGGTTGCAGGGTTAGCTTTTGTACTCGCCAATTCAGGAGCTCGGCCGCATAGAGGACATTTTCGGAAGGACACGCCAGCTCATGAATCCACCCGAACTGCCCTGCGCCATGGCCCGTTCGTCCGAGTACGCCCTGCACTTTGCCATCCAAAGTTAGCTTGTAAATACGCCCTGGGTAGCCGTCAGCGGCGTACAAGATCTGGTTTGGTCCCGGCGTGATGCAGATAGCCCAAGGTGACCCATTCAGCATCGTCTTGTTGATCGGTTCGGGAGTCTCGGCGGAAGGCTGACCGGCAGCTGTTTCTGCAGTGTTTCGCGGCATATTTCCCATCCACGGATGGATACCGTGATCGTATGGCACGTTGATATGTATTTCGCGAAGGTACTTCCCTTCTCCATCGAAGACTTGAATGCGCCCGTTGCCGCGGTCGGCGACGTACACGTTACCCACTTCGTCCGTCGCAATGCTATGCGGCGTGTTAAACTCGCCCGGGCCGCTTCCCGGCCCTCCCCATGATTTGATCCAGTTGCCGTCCTTATCGATTTTGGCTACCCGCGAATTGATGTAACCGTCGCTGATATAGGTATTGCCGGCCGCATCCCAAGCCATGTCGGTCACTTGCCGGAACTCGCCGTCGATTGCAGGCAGTGGCGGCTTTGGGTGCTTCAGAGGCCCGGTCCCCTCGTCCGACGCTTCCTGCTTGCGCCCGAAGACCATAACGACGCGTCCTTCCGGATTGAACTTTATTACCATGTCCGAGCCTTTGTCAGCGGCCCAGATATTGTCTTGCTTGTCCACCTTGACGGCGTGCGCATAGCTCCAGGCGTACAGGTTGTGGCCGATTTCGCGAATGTATTTTCCGGTCTCATCGAACTCCAGCAACTGCGCGGCGGCCGCGGCATAGGCGGGACCGGTCGTACTGCCGCGAGAGTAAACGAAGATGTGGCCCTTGGAATTGACCGCGACTCCGGCAGTTTCGCCCAAATAAAGATCACTTGGCAGTTGGAGAAAATCCGTCTGGGCCTGGAACTTGATCTCAGGAACTGATTGTTGGGCAAACAGCGGGACAGGCAGGCAAAGAACCGCCGCGAGCGCAAAACCTTTCATTCATCTCTCCTCGTAAAAACTTCGTCAAACCTTTACCTATTCCTCGCCCCTTGTCGTTCATGCCGCAAAGTCGAGCAACGCAGCAGCCGCACTACCCAAGTAGAACCGGATCTTACCCTCTCCAACTGGAAGTAATATTACAGACAGTTATGGAACACTTCGAAGCGATTCCTTCATCGCGAAGATTCGCTCCGTTAGGCCTGAGATTCCGGAGGGATCGATTCCTACAGAGACCCCTCGCGCTGGTTGATTGTGCGAAGATAGTCATCGCCGCCATGTCCTATTCTGAAGACCAAAAAGGATCCGAACTGCCGGGTGCTCGGGTGCGACAACTGCTCATCCGCCAAATGGAACCGCAGGATAGTGCTGGAGTGGCTCTTTTGATAACCCAGCTTGGATACTGTCGCGCGGTGGAGGAGGTCCATCGCTGGATCCAGGAGCTCGACTCCCACAAGGAGCAACAAGCAGCTTACGTCGCCTGCATTGAAGAAGAGATCGTCGGTTGGATCGAGGTCTCAATTGTGCACCACCTCCAGCGGCCGCCGTGTGCTCTCATCGGAGGTCTGGTGGTGAAAGATGCATATCGGGGTGGGGGGATCGGTCGGCGTCTCTGTGAACGGGCAGAGGCCTGGAGTTGGCAGAAGGGGGTGGAAACGCTGCGCGTGACCTCCCGCAACACACGAGGCGATGCCCACCGGTTTTATCTGCGGGATGGGTATCGTCACTTAAAAACTTCTCTGGTTTTCGAGAAGACGCGACCTGAGTAAGCGTACGACTCGATTTGTGAGGGGTCTTGGAGACTCGCCAGGACGACCGGCTAAATCGAAGAAATCTACGCGCAACTGGTAACACGCAGCAAGTAGACTTGACTCAGGGCGATGATGGCTCAGAGAGTTCGCGCTATGGGGGCGGCATTGTTAGATCACTTGAAGGCAAACAACCGCGCCTGGGCAGAGCGGATGATCTCGGCGGACGAAGGCTTTTTTCGGAGGCTGGAACGCCAGCAGAGTCCACAGTATCTGTGGATTGGCTGCTCCGACAGCCGGGTACCCGCCAACGATATTGTGGGCCTCGATCCCGGCGAACTCTTCGTGCATCGAAATGTCTCTAACCTCGCCCCCCCACAGGATGCGAACTACCTCTCCGTGCTCCAGTTCGCAGTCGACGTCCTGAAAGTAAAACACATTATGGTAGTGGGACACTACGGCTGTGGCGGCGTGAGCGCGGCGGTCGATGGTAAGCGGCGCGGGCTCGTGGACCATTGGCTGCATCCAATCCGCGAGGTCTACCATGATCATCGTGAGGAACTCGAGGCCATTCAGGATCAGCGCCGCCGCCTCGACCGCTTGTGCGAGCTCAACGTGGTCCGGCAGGTAAGGAATGTCGCGTCTGACGTCTTCGTTCAGGATGCCTGGGCGCACGGTCAGGAGCTAAGCGTGCATGGCTGGGTCTATTCCCTGTCCAACGGGCTGGTGACGGACTTAGACGTGACCGTCAGCCGACAAGAGGAGCTCCGGCGGCTCGGCTAAGCCGGCTACGATCCGTTGGCGAGAGGGGTTCATGTCGAGGACGTACGTCGCGTCCCACTTAGCACCTGCGACGTGCATTTGAGGTGAGTTTCGACCTTTCAAATGAGATCTACGGATGTCCGATGGTGTCTTCGAACGCAGCGTCGATCCTGTCGCATAGCTCTTCGCGTGACCACTTTGATGAGCTTCGTTGACCGTTGTTTTCCTTCGTTGTATGTTGAAGGCGTGTTTACCCGAATTGGCCTCCGAGCGCTGCACACCTGGACACATGAGCGGCTCGATCAACTGCTCTCACATGCACTCACGCTGAGTCAGGAGCAATTCGTTGCAGAGATCCCGGGATTCGGTGCTGCCAGCATTCAGGATCAGCTGTCTCACGTTGTCCAATGTGAACAGGCGTGGGTGCATGCACTGCAGGATATTGAGTGGACGCATTGGGCGCGTGAAGACTACACAACACCCGACCAGCTTCGTACAGTGAAGCAGCGCGTAACATTCGAAACAATTGCGTACCTAGATCAGCTCTCAGACACACAGCTGAACGCCCAACTTGTGCATCGCCCGAGCAATTGGTCAGGACCGTTACAAACTCCGGCTTTCATTCTGCATCACGTGATTACCCATTCGTTCCATCATAAAGGACAGATCGTGGCCATGTTTCGGCTGCTCGGTCATCCAGCTCCAGACACCGATCTACAGCGCGACTAGCAATCCGCGGCCTCTTCGAAAACGGAGTGGTTAGGATCGGAATAAACCGCGAACAGTTTTGCCAGCAAGCGCGGTAGGAAAACAGACAGAGAAGGTTCTCTTATCCGGCGCTCGAACTTCGATCATTGTGGGGATCTGTCAAGGAACAGAAATAGAGCGGTTGATCCAGAGGATATTGTCCCAGCTAAGGACCTTGACGGTACTGTCGAAGAGTTTGTCATAACTCCCTCCGGAAGTTTTGAGGGTAAACTCCTTTACCCGATCCGGGGGATTCGTCGTGGCGTTACGGAGGATGTCCAGCACCTGTTCCTGACGGGAAAGCTGATAGAAGCTCGGGCTTTTTGCAGAGTAGAACTTAACGTCCACTGGACTGCTTCTATTCCCCGTTCCCCGCTCGTACTTGAGATGCAGTTCAAGATGTTCGCCGGAGCTCGCGGCGAAGATCCAATCCTGCGTGTCAAGAATAGGTCCAGTACCGCCTGCGGAGGTCGTGCGGCGCATCTCATGCGTGGTTGCGAGCAGATAGTTCCCGAACGGACCGGGAGCGTCGGACGGGTCTTCTGTAATTCCACCGATAACGAGCTGTACGCCGGCGCCAGTTGAGTCCTTGGCCGGGGCCACAAGGTAGACTAGCCGGTTCGATCCCTTACCGACAGGCTTGCCATCGGGTCCATTGATCGTGATCCGATCGATGAAGACGAGACGGAGGTTACAGTCTTTTGCCGGTCCTTGCGGAGCGACATTCGACGTGAATCCTTCGGGGAAGAAGGTCTTGAGAGCAGCATTCGGGACCTTAAGATCGATCTGGAATCGGGTTTCGAGGCTGGTTTCCACGACCGTCTGCGCGGGAGCTGCAACCACGAAGAGGCAGAGCGCGAGTGCGGTCAGCATCTGGTTCATCCGGTTCATGCTGCTCAATGGCTTTCTCCTGTTTGAAGAGCGCCTGACGCGAGCTTCAAGGCTGCAGGGGAATGTTACAGGAAGGACTCAACTAAGGATGGAAGCTGGTGAACGGCGCCATCTCATTCAACAACAGACTCTCGACGTCGGGTCAAATTCGGATTCCGACCAACGTGGAGACGATTTCGTTTTGCGGATGGCGACAAGATCAGATGGGGTCACTCCGATAATCTCGTCACTGTTCTGGAATGGCTTCGGCTTGGTTAGCCCGCGGTACGAGATGTTTAACGTACCGCGGACAGTCGTCTGTTTGTCTCTTTGGAGGCTGGACACTTACTGCATCTGAGCTGCGGCATCGACTATCGCGTCGGCTCCGCATTGAGGGCTACTTGCGTTTGTGTCACAGACTGTTGGTTCTGTGCACGAAGGATCTCCTTCTCCTCAGAGGTGGGAACGCATGTAATGCCTTCGTTGCTGTTTGCTTCCCAAACCTCACGCAGGAAGTACCGGTCTCCGTACCGATGGAATACCAGGCGTCCCTTGGTCTGGATCTTTCCGTCTTGCGACGGAGTCACCAGGAGGTAGTCCGTCACCGGTTTTCCGGGGTCCCGGTCCCGCAAAAGCATCAGATGATTCGACAGCAGGGAAATGTCATATGAACCGGCCGGCATTTGCTTAGATCCCACTTGAAAAGCAAAGGGAATATTTGCTCTGAGCTGCGGGTTGTTCTGCGCTTGGACGCTTCCCGCGGAGGCGAAGAGACCCAGGGCAATGGCGCTCGACAGGATGGTCGAGTTGAGGACTGAATTGAATCGATTGGTTTTCATGACTGTTGTCTCCATTTCGAAGTGTCTGCTTTCGACTGCCTTCACTCTCTAAGCGGAAACGAACGTCATTCAGTGACAAGCTATTTCAGATTTCTGCGTAATTCTTCTCAAGGACCTGTGACGGCTTGTGCTCTGTCCGTTGCCCAAACGCAATCCCTATCCGAGCGGAGGGGCAGCGGCCGAGCTGGAATCGCGTGTCCCAGCAACATTCCGGCTGCACTCGTATACACTCCATAGCATCCTCTCGGCCTGCGATTGCAAGGGAAGTGCGCCATGGACGGGACAAAAGAAAACCGCGACTCAGCCGACATAACGACTCTTCTCCAGCAAGTAAGAGTGGGGAATGCGGCTGCCGAATCCGATTTGATACCGCTGATCTACAACGAATTGCGGGCGATCGCTCGCAACCAAATGGGTCGCGAGCGGCCTGACCATACGCTACAGGCGACGGTCCTTGTGCACGAAGCTTTTCTCCAGCTCGTTGGAAACTCACAGATCGATTGGCAGAACCGGGCGCATTTCTTCGCTTTGGCATCGCGTGTGATGCGCCGCATTCTGGTCGATCACGCCAGGGCTGCGCGCGCACAGAAGCGGCCTGGGGCCCGAGAGAAGGTCGAGCTCGAGTCCGCGCTCGCATTCGCCGAGGGACAATACGCTGAGTTCTTGGCGCTGGATGAAGCACTCGACAGGCTCTCAGAGTGGGATCCCCGTCAGAGCCGTGTCGTAGAGATGCGCTTCTTCGGCGGTCTTAGTTTCGAGGAGATCGCCGAAGTACTGGGTATCTCCGAGCGCACTGCGAAACGGGATTGGAGGATGGCGCGGGCCTGGCTATATCGGGAGCTGAACAAGACCGCACACGAGGACGCAGAACCATAAGCGCGTCCGATACACCAGAGAGCCGACCAGAAAATTGATACATGCAGTAGCCGCGCTGCACTATGTAGCAGCTGAGGTTTGAGGATGGATCAACAAACGATCCCGATGACGGCGGAAAGGTGGGTGCACCTCAAGAGAATCTTTGAAGCCGTGCAGAGTAGGCCGCTGGCTGAGCGAGCTGGGGCGATCCGTGCGTTGGCCAACGGCGATCAGGAATTAGAGTTGGCGGCAAAAGACTTACTTGCAGCCGACGAAAGTGCAGGCGCGTTCTTGCAAACGCCCGCTGCCGATCTGCACCGCCCTCTTGCCAAGGAGCGCGTGCCTTGTCTCACCCCGGGTAACGTCATTTCGAAGCGGTTTGAGATTCTCCGCTTTCTCAATCGCGGTGGCATGGGAGACGTGTATGAGGCATGGGACACCGAGCTGAAAGACAGAATCGCTCTGAAGACGATCCGGTCTCATATCGCGCAAGATTCGAGAGTTATTGAGCGATTTAAGCGCGAAGTTAAGCAGGCGCGCGGGATATCCCATTCGAATGTGTGCCGGGTCTACGATCTGGTGTGTCACCGACAGACCGCGGGCGAGCAGATCTGGTTCCTCACGATGGAATTGCTGGAAGGTCAGACTCTGCTGGAACGTCTTCGCCAGCATGGACCTCTGAAGCCGTCGATAGCTTTGAAGCTGATCGAGCAAATCGTGGCAGGTCTCGCCGCGGCTCATGATCTTGGTATCGTGCATCGTGATTTCAAAAGCAGCAACGTAATGCTGGTCGAGACTGGAGTAGGGCAGACTCGGGCGGTTGTCACTGATTTTGGCTTAGCCCTCGATGTCTCATCGGCGCGTGCAGGGCCGCCGGAGCCCGCCGGACAAGGCACTCCCGCTTACATGGCTCCAGAGCAGAGACGTAACGCGCAGATCGGAGTTGCTGCCGACCAGTACGCGTTGGGCATTGTGATCTGCGAAATGCTGACGGGCGTTCGTCCAATACGCCTCGACAGTACGGAACCGGAACGGGGATGCGCAGTGCAGATGCCCCAATATCCTCTGCAACCTCGGTGGAAAGCGGTAATCTCCCGATGCCTCCAAGTTGACCCTAGAGACCGCTTTCCAAGCGTGAGGGACGCTTTGCTGGCCTTGAACCCAGGCCCCCACGTTACTGTCTGGCAGGCGAGTGCAATGGCAGGAGTCATCATAGCCGCGGTAAGCACGGCCGTTTTCATTTCGAATGGCAACCCGAGCCGCTTGACTGGAGTAGATCAACTTACACCTGCTACGGACCTCTCGGAGGGTCCGAGTCTGTCACGCGACGGTAAAGTGGTCGCGTATTCGTCAGATCGGGCAGAGGATGGGAACCTGGACATTTGGATCCAACAATTGCCAGCCGGCAGGCGGATTCGCCTTACAAGCGATCCAGCAGAAGATGAAGATCCTAGCGTTGCTCCCGATGGCGGCTCCGTCGTCTTTCGTTCTGAACGGAGTGGTGGGGGTCTCTACCTGATCGACGCGAATGGAGGAAGCGAGCGTTTCCTAGCTGCCAAGGGACGAAACCCGCGGTTTTCCCCCGACGGCAAAAGCATCGTCTATTGGACGGGCGATGAAGATCCGACGATCGCCTCTGGAAGGTTGTTTGTACTTGGCCTTTCCGGCCAGACAGCAACTCGTCTCGTCGCGGATTTCGTGGACGCGCGAATGCCGGTCTGGAGCCCAGATGGCCGATCGATTCTTTTCTCCGGGTGCCGTGCTGGACATGCGATGCCTGCATGTTCCGAATGGTGGGTCGCGAGCCTGGACGGACACACAGTCCACAACACAGGTGCTTTGTCACAACTCGCCCAAGAGCAGATTTATCCAGTCGGGGGGATCGGCGGCTGGTACAACGACTATGTCCTCTTCAGCGGACGCAAGGGGCCGGCAACGAGTGTGTGGCGACTTAAGCTGCCTCCACGGGAATTGCGGCCCTTCGATAAGCCGGAACAGTTGAGTTCCGGGGACGCCAGAGAAACGGACCCATCGCTTGCAGATAACGGCACCTTAGCGTTCGCTCGTCTCGACGGTGCCCTCCACGTGTGGCGCCTCAGCCACGTCACGGACCCAGCAAATGTCCTGGCCTCCAGAGTTACGGAAGATGCAGCAATCGATCTGTATCCCTATGTATCCCCGAATGGCCGTTGGCTTGCCTTCTCCAGGGGCCCTGGAGATTATCGTGATATCTGGGTCAAAGATCTGCAATCCGGAATCGAATCAAAGTTTCTATCTTCCACTCTCCCCACCCTTTCGCCCATTATTGATGGTTCCGGGGAGATGGTTGTATTTGAAGAGCGCGCGACAAACGTTCCATCGATTTTTGCCATGCGCCGCAACGCGCCTGCTAAGAAGCTCTGCACGGGATGCAGCGACCCTACAGGTTGGTTCGACGAGGGCCGTACGGTTTTTTATCGGGAGGGTCTGCCTTCCGAGATTAAGCTAGCCGACCTTAAGACGGGTAAGACACATACCGTATTGGCCCAAAGCGGCGCGTCGCTAGGCGAGGCTAACTGGTCTCCGGCAAACCAACATCTGCTGTTCACCGTTTCAAAGGGTGAGAGCAAGCAAGTCTTCGCCGTCCGCCTGCCGAAATCGACTGGTTCCGTAGCCGGTAAATGGATCCCTATCACAAGTTCATCTGAGTGGAGTGACCGGCCCCGCTGGTCAGGCGACGGAAAGTACATTTTCTATCTGTCCACCAGGGACGGCTTCTCATGCTTGTGGGGCCAAAAATTTGATCCTGATACAGGAGAAATCAGCGGATCTCCTTTTGCGGTAAAGCACTATCACAACGTACGAACATCCGTTGGAATCATCACGCGCCGCTCTTTCAATCTCTCGGTAGCAGGTGATGCCGTCTATCTGAATGTCGGAGAAGAGAGCTCCACTGTGTGGACCGGTTCTTTGAATCGTCAAATGGAACTTCCAGTTCCAACATGGCGTCCTTGAGGTTCTGGATTGTGTTTTCTGATTTGCCCATGCATAATCGTTTCCCCCGCTAAGAAACCTTTAGAAATGAAAGAGGCTTATTATGCCAGAGAGCTCACAGAACGAGGGCCAAGTGCAGAGCCGGGACAAAGACATACACATGATCGAGATCAAGGTGGACCATTGCACCTCAATGGAATCGATCGAGGAAGAGATAAGCGCCAAGTTGAGAGGCGAGGAAGTGAAGGAAATGCTGTGCACGCCAGGCGATGAAGTTGTCATTCGTCTTTTAAGCGAAGGTCCATAAGCAATCGAGTTCCGCCCGATGGACATTTGCCTTGTCACCGCTCCGGTTGTCACGGAATTTCGGACCACCGAAGAACTTGACAGCGAAGCTGTTCGCTCCGCTGCCGCGGAGCCACATCTTGGGATCCTGAGCCTCGCTGCCGTGTTAGAGGCGAGCGGGAGAAGTCCTGAAATCGTTAACTTAGACCGCGCTTATTTTGAATATGCGGCGGTCGAGGGCAGGTTTGAACCGAGCGGTTTCGCCGAAGCTGCCGCAAAGCTGATTGTCGCGAAGAATACGGAGATCTGCGGATTCAGTTCGATCTGCAGCAGCTATCCGCTCACCATTCGAATCGCCGAAACAGTCAAAGCGATGCGCCCGGAGACTAGGATTCTGCTGGGTGGCCCCCAAGCCTCGGTCGTAGACACGGCGACGGTAACGGAGTTCCCATTTGTTGATCTAGTACTGCGTGGCGAGGCTGAACGCACCATACTCCTGCTGGTTGAAGAGCTTGAGGCCGAACGGAAACTTGAGAGAGTGCCGGGCCTGACCTATCGCCACGACTCTAAGCTGATTCGCAATCCGAATGCACCAGTGATTCAAGATCTGGATTCCCTGCCTTCGCCTGCTTACCACTTGACCCAGGAGTTGCGAGGAGTTCAAACGGCCGCTCTGGAGATAGGCCGTGGATGCCCCTTCTCATGCACATTCTGTTCCACCAACGACTTCTTCCGAAGAAACTTTCGCCTGCGCTCCCCGGAGCGCGTGTTGCGCGACATGCGATCAATTGCAGCGGAGTACCAGATCAGGGACTTTACGCTCGCGCACGATATGTTCACCGTCGATCGCCGACGGGTTGCGGCATTTTGTGAAGCGATGATCGCCTCCGGCGAAGGGTTTACCTGGTCGTGCAGCGCGCGCACGGATTGCATCGATGAAGAATTACTCCAGCTGATGGCGAGCAGCGGCTGCCGGAGTATTTTTTTTGGTGTCGAAACCGGCTCGCAACGCATGCAGAAAGTCATCGACAAGCATCTGGATCTGCGCCGGGCTGAAGAGATTGTGGAAGCAGCTGAGAAACTCGGTATAGCGACCACAGTTTCATTGATCACGGGTTTTCCTGAAGAGACGTGGGAAGACGTTCGTCAGACCATGGAGTTCTTCATGACCTCAGCGCGGTGTGCACATTCCAACCCGCAACTGAACCTGCTTGCCCCTTTAGCTGCAACCCCCATCTACTCCAAGCATAAGGACGAACTGGTCCTCACAGAACTCTGCTCCGACATGTCGCATCAAAGTCTCTGTCACGAAGACGCCGATCTGAAATTGATCAGCCGATATCCCGAGATCTTTCCCAACTTCTATCTCCTTCCAGTACCGCACCTGAATAGAAGGACACTCTTCGAGCTGCACGAATTTGCCCTAGTTGGCGTCGCGCGTTTTCGGTGGCTGCTCTGCGCCATTCACCAGACCGTGATAGATATTTTGAGCTTTTTCCTAGACTGGCGAGATTCTCGATTGTCCTTACGTCCCACACTGGAAGGAGCGGACCTGCGGCAATACTATCGGACGCCACAGTTCCGCCTCGATTTTCTGACCTTCGTTCAGGGTCGCTCTTCTGAAGCTAACCCCATCGTTGAAGCACTCTTGGAATACGAAGAAGCGGTGAGCCGGCGCATATCGTTCTATTCGCAGACGGATCGGTCTGCGGAGAAACTTCCGGAAGATGCCAGTTTACGGTGGACCGACATTCCGAGCACGAGAAGCGATATTCGCGTAATCGAGCTTTCATGCGACATTCAGGCAGCGATTGAAGCCCTCAAGCTTGGGACTACTCTGAGATTGGCCTGCGGCGGCCCACACTTCTACGCAAAGCAAAGCGGGTCGGGCGGTACGTTTCAGTTGGTCACGATATCGGATTGGATGGCCCGTCTCTTTAACGCGTGCGATGGTAAGCGGACGATGGAACAAGCCCTGGAGCAGTTTTCTTCTTCAATCTCGGGTGTGGATCAGTCCCATCAAAGCTATGTCTTTTTGCGGCTCCTTGGAGCGGCCCGAACAGACGGAACTATCGCGCTCTATCGCCCCGCGCAGATTGATTGATGACAGGTAGGTGAGGAATGTACCGCCAGACCGAGGCCTAACCTGATGTCTGTTGAAGTATCGGCTCTATCCTCCTGCTGGATTGTCGGCGCCGGTCCAGATGGTCTCGCACCGTTGTTTGCAGCAGCACATGCTGGCAGTCTGGGCGACCTTCTGGATGCTGGTTCAACCATCCTGGAGCAGAAAGCAGAAGTGGGCAGTGGTGAACTTGGCCGCTATGCCATCCGTTCAGATAGCGCCGCCGAGGCTTTCTTGAATGTGGTAATGCGCACCACTGAGCCAAGCCTGGCAGCACTGCAAAGCCATCCTATCGTTACTTCCATTGCCACTTCCATCGGAGGGTCGCTCCACTGCTGCTGTGGAGACGACCTTCCCATCACGCAAAAGCGGCATCCTGTGGCGGCGCTGACCGGGAAACGGCTTCCATTCGCGTGCTCACGAGAGGCTTCGGCTTGATGAGGAAGCGCTTGGGAGGTGGGGGGCTGACGGCAGGTGCTTGCTCGCCATCCCGCAATCGTGTTTGGATAGAAGTAGCAATGCCTAAAACATCGCCGTGGCACTCAGTCAAAGAGCCCCATTACCACAACAACACAAATTGCGGTGCGGGCCGTGAAATA
>DASYBJ010000530.1:0-3062 GCA_036500845.1 Acidobacteriaceae bacterium | reverse complement strand
CAGCAATTGATTCCGCGTTGCCGCAGCCGCAGTCTGGTCGATGTCGAAAATCGCGGTGACCTCGGGATGCTGCAGCTGGACGCGTTGTGCATGGACGATATCGCCCCAAAAGAGGATTCTTTGTCCCTTCGACGAAAATTCATAGCCGGTTTGTCCAGGGGTATGACCAGGCAACGGTACGAGCTGCATGCCGTCGACGATTGATTCGGAGCCACCGAACGTGTGCCATTTATCGGCCTTGATGTACGGCGCTGCGATCGCTTGCGCACTCTGGAAGAAAGGTTGCGCATCCTTGGGCGCCTTAGCAGCAATTTCCGGCGACAGCCAAAAATCGCTTTCGGCCTTCGCGACGTAAACATCGGCATTCGGAAAAACGCGCTTTCCATCCTGAGTGGTCAGGCCGCCGACGTGATCGGAATGGAAGTGAGTGACCAAAACGATGTTGATTTCTTCCGGTGTGTAGCCTGCGCTGCGGAGGCTGCCCTCCAAGCGCCCGAGTGCTCCCACGCCCCACCAGGTGCCGGCACCCGCATCCACGAGGATTAGTTGCCTGCCGGTATTGACTAGGAAGCCGCTATCAACAACATCTAGCATGTGCGGATCTTCCTGCAGTCCCTTGACAACACCATCCATCGTCGCCTTCGTTCCGTTCAGCCAGTGCGGATCGAATACGCCGGTGCCATCGTATAGGGCCGTCACTTCGAGGTCGCCGACTTTCAGCCGGTAGAACCCCGGCTGCTGATCATGGTGCTGGGGTGCGGCATCCAGAGGTGCGTTCGGACCGGCGACAAGGCCGGCCAGCGCTGCGAGGACAACGGCGGCGAAGCGCGTCAAATTTCTCTTGAACACGTTTCTTGTCGTCTGTGCGGAGAGTTCCACTGCTTTGTCCATGCTTTTCATTGGTATGTACCCCTCTTCTGAGTTTGAATTCGGCTCTGATGTTGCATTTGGGCTCTTGCAAGCGGATCAGTCGAGCGACCCGCCTTCTTCCAGTCTGATTGCATGATCATAAACACGACCTTCGGTGCAGCGAGCTTCATCGCGGGGAGATGCGATTCTACTTCTCCGTTGAGACAGAACCGTTCGCTGCTTGCTCAATGAGAGAAGCAACGGCACGCGGCTGCGAGACGTAAATCGCATGGCTTCCCTTAACTTCGACAACTTTTGAACCGGCGCGTTTCGACATGGCCCGTTGAGCGTCGGGAGGAATCATTTTGTCCTCCGTAGAAACGAGGTACCAACTGGGCTTGGATTTCCACGCTGGTTCGCTCACCATTCCGCTGAGTGCCTGCACGCCCCATGGAACCTGAGAATCGGCCATGAAAGCGGCCAAACCAGGATTTACATCGGCGGCGAACGAGGCTGCAAACTTGGACCGGTCCAGAGAAAGGAACCCGTCCTGCGGCGGTAGGATTGGCGGTGCTGGCGCCCCCGGCGGAGGATTCTTGATTAGCGTTTCCACTGACTCGCCCCTGTCAGGCGCAAATGCGGCAACATAGACAAGCCCCGCCACCTTGGGGTCGGTACCCGCTTCCGTAATCACGACGCCCCCATACGAATGCCCGACAAGGATGACTGGGCCATCCTGCGCGGCAATGACCCTCTTTGTTACGGCCACATCGTCGGCGAGCGATAGAGTGGGATTCTGCACGACGGTAATGTTGTAGCCTTTCTTCTTCAATGTGTTGTAGACGCCCTCCCATCCCGAGCCGTCCACGAAACCGCCGTGGATCAGCACTATGTTCTTGACGTTGCGTGGGGCGCTTGTCTGCGACATCGCAGCCAGCGCCGCACAAAATACAAGCGCAGTGATGGGCAGTAGCCCCAAGGTGATACGTCGAATGTTCAGTTTGTATGTCATAGTTTTGCTCCTTTTCAATTTGAGCTCCTGCAAGCGGATCAGTCGAGCGACCGGCCTTCTCCCAGCTCGGTTGCATGATGCAACCACTCATAGGATGCCTGAATCTGGTACAATGATGCAACCAGAGTTGCGGAGATTAAATACGAGGAGTTATGCGACACAAATCCTTCAAAGCCAACCTGTGCCCGGTGGCACGCTCGCTCGATACCATCGGCGAATGGTGGTCCCTGCTCATCGTTCGTGACGCCCTCACTGGCACACGACGCTTCTCCGATTTTCAGAAGAGCCTGGGACTGGCAAAAAACGTCCTGAGTGCCCGTCTTAAGAAATTGGTTGCGTGCGGTGTCATGGAACAGGTGCCGGCTTCGGACGGCAGTGCGTATCAGGAATATGCCCTAACTAAAAAAGGCCGAGAGTTGTTCCCGGTCGTGGTTGCTTTGCGCCAGTGGGGAGCCAGTCATCTTTTTTCCCGCGGCGAGAAACGTTTTCAGGCTCTGGACAAACGGACCCGAAAACCCCCGAGACTGGAAGTGCGAAACGCGAAGGGGGAAATTCTTACGCCGGACGATCTGGAACTGGTTACTGTTACAAAGTGAACAGAGGACTCGATCTGCCACTCCACCTCACTCAAGACCGGACCGCAAGCATCACTAAACCCTTGCGAGAAGGCCCGACTCATCCTGCGAAGCTCGACCAAATGTCTCGTGGCTAGCTCCGGGCGTAAGAATCACATCCTGTACGCCTGAGCAGGTGTTCGCGTTTTTATACAAACAATGCAGTGATAACCACGCTAAAGCCGACCGCAGACAACACAAGTCGGACCGTGTGAAGAAAGTGCCAGCGGTCGCGGAGGTCCGCCCAATTCGGAGAAAGTGATTCAGACGTCCACAAATTGACAACCTTGTTGATCGGGTTGATCCACACGGTCCAGATGAGCACCATTACCAGGACGCACGCGAACGCGAGGGTCGCGAGGACGCGCACCACGGGCTGCCCCGACGTGGCGATAGCCATCGACAAGGTCGAAAGGAGCGCTGCCATTTCCAGCCCGCCGATTACCGGTCCGTAATTACGTAAGAGCACCTGCTGGATGGCCAAGAACTGCGGTGCCGGTAGGGTTTTCTTTGGGCCGCATTGCAAGAGATGCGAAAACGAAACGCCGCTCACGAGACCCAGAAGAAAGATGCTCAGGAATTCAACC
>DASYBJ010000529.1:0-18459 GCA_036500845.1 Acidobacteriaceae bacterium | reverse complement strand
GGCCGCGCTGGTGATTACGCATGCCGGCCTGAACACGGTCCTCGAGTCGCTGTCCGAGGGAGTGCCGCTGGTGGCCGTGCCCCTCGGCAACGACCAACCAGGGGTGGCGGCGAGGCTCAAGGCACGCGGAGCATGCGTGGTGGTTTCACGGCACAGGCTAAACCCGGCCCGGCTTCGCAAAGCAGTCGTGCTCGTGCTTCAAGATGCCAGATACCGTGAAGCGGCCAAGGTCTTGCAGAGAGCTATCCAGCAGTTGGACGGACCAGACCGCGCTGCAAATCTCATCGAACAGGTGCTGAAACTCCGTTCGACTCAGCCCATAGCTTGATCCGCCTCGCACCTCTCCGTCCTCAACCGAAAGCCAATCCGGTCGCTTCCTGCTCAGAAGCACGTCGGGGTTGATGCCCGATACCGGATGGCATAGATGGCGGAATCTCGGAGACCGTAATGGGATACTCGGCCGCAATAGCGGTCACCAATGCTGCTGTGCACGCGAGCTTGCAGCCGCAGATTTAAGGTCTTAGTGCCTGGACGGCGGGACAGAAAGAGGAGACCGTATCGGACATGGATGGTGGAGGATTTGTTGTTCCCCAAGTGCTCGGAGCGGGACCCATCGTCAAGATCAGCGTGCCCCCATTGGCGATCTGGTTATGCCGGATCCAGGAAGTCTGAAGCGCCACGCCGTTGAGCGTCGCAGACTGAATATAGCGATTGATGTGCTCACCATCCAGATTGCGAGCGATGAGCTGAAGCTTCTTGCCAGAGGAAAGCTTGATATCTGCTTCCGGAAAGCTGGGCGTGCTGATCAAGTAAAAATCCTGTCCAGCATTTGGATAGAAACCGAGAGACTGGAAGATAAACCAGCTGGACATGGCGCCTGAATCATCGTTCCCAGGAATACCGCTGCGCTGATTTGTAAATGCCTTTTCGAGAAGCGCGTTGACAACATCCGCTGTCCTGTCAGGCCGGCCAGCCCAGTTATAGAGAACGGGAATGAGAAATCCAGGTTCGTTGGTGACATCGAAATGCTTCCGGTAAAAGATATTATCAAGCCGACGTACAAAAGATTCGGCTCCGCCAGAAAGAGCGATCAGTCTGCGAACATCCTGTGGAACATACAGAGAATAGGTCCAGAGGTCACCTTCATAGAAGAAGTCCGGCCACGTGCCACGTACGAGCATGTTTGGCGCGGCCCAACTACCATCCGAATTGCGAGGACGCAGGAAACCGCTGAAACCTTCCACGGTAAGATCCTTGTCCCATAGGTGTTCCCAGTTATGGGAGCGCAGAGCGAAGGTCCTTGCTTCCTCGGGACGGTTAAGCCCACAGGCGACTTCCGCGATGGCGAAATCATCGTAGGCGTACTCGACCGTGCGTGACCCGGAGCGTTCGTCTGCAAGTGTGACGTAGCCTTTAGCGTTATAGTCGAGGATACCTCCGCGGCCCTCCTTCTGCGAATTAGTGGGCGGCACCGAAGCATCTTTTAACATTGCCTGGAAGGCGGTTGGGTAGTCGATGCCGGTGACACCTTTGACATATGCATCGGCGATGACAACATTGGCGTTGCTGCCTCCTTGGGTTCGACCATTGTCATTGCCGCTGCGCGCATCGGGCATGTAACCGGTGTGTCGGTAGATATCGATGAGTGAGCGAATAAGGTCGCGCTGACGGTCAGGCGCGATCAGCGTCAGCAATGGCCCAGAGCTGCGGAAAGTGTCCCATATGGCATAGTAGTCGTCATAATATGGTTCATCGGACTTCCACAGAGGATTTTCTCCGGTCCGGTCCGACGGCATCAGCATCGTGTGGTACATCGCACTGTAAAACTGAATGCGTTTTGATTCCGTCTCGCCGTGAAGGTCGATTTTCGATAACGCTTGATTCCAGCGATCCATTGAAGCTTCACGGATTACCGTCAGGTTCCACGCGGGAGCCTCGTGCTCGACATTCTGGCGGGCCTGCTGGGTGCTGATGAATGAGATTCCGACTTTTGCCTGGATGACCTGCTTGGCATAGGTGTGAAAGTCGAAGCTAAGGCCAAGCGGTTGGTCTTCTCTTACAGTAACTTCCTTGGCGGCCGTGAGCGTGTTGCCAACCCACGTCCGCGCGCCTGTAGCTGGCGTGTCCAGCACTATATAAAAGTAGACCCTGTACTCGCCGCCTTTGTTCCACCCTCCGGCATACCGACCGACGCCCTCTGCTTCGTGATCGGAAAGCAAGCGAACTTCGCCTCCCAGGAAGCGCTGTGATTCTGAACCCGCACCTTGGTTGAGGCAGTGGTCTAGGTTCAAAGTGATGTGTGCGTGATCGGTAGCAGGAAATGTGTAGCGATGAAAGCCGACGCGCCGAGTCGAGGTCAACTCAACCCTGACATCGTATCGGGTCAGCATTGCGGCATAGTAGCCAGGATGGTTCACTTCTTCCGTGCGTACTGACTTAATGTCGGCAACATTGAGTGAACCTGTCACGGGCGCGATGAGAATATTGCCGTATTTACCAGCGGCTCCGCTGAGGTGCAGATGGCTGAAGCCGAGGATGCGGCCTCCACTCATGTAGCCAAAGCTGGAAGGACGGGAGTCGAAATTTTCCATGTCTGGGCCAAGCTTGACCATGCCAAAAGGCACGGCTGCACCCACAAATGTATTTCCACCCCAATCCACGCCGAGGAAGGGGTACACGTTATGAACATAGTCCGGGGATTTCGTCTTATCGTGCTTTGGAATTGTCTGGCCGTATGTTCTGCTTTGCATGAACGCGCAGCTGATGAAAAGAACAAAACAACTGAAACCGATCCTGGTCCCGGATTGCACCCTAGGTATCCCCTCTGGAGTTCTCTGAAGCAGCACGAAAGATGCGCTGGCAATAGAATCCCAGCGCATTTCGCGTCTGTTGGAGTCACAACCTTCGCTTTAGAAAGAGTAGCGAAGGCTAGCCTGCATGGAACGCTGCCCATTCTTCTGCGTGACCTTACCAAAGGTCGTGTCTGCATAGTTCGTGTCCGGAGCATTCCAGTTGGGGTGGTTGGGAAAATCAAAGGCATCAAATCGGAAAGAAAAGGACTGGCCTTCGAAGGTGTTGAAGCGCTTCAGAATTGCCGCGTTGAAGTACTCCTGTCCGGGAGCGCGGAGAAGGTTGCGGACACGTTGAGTGGTAAACGTGCCGGCTGTGGGGAGAGTGAAGATGGGCGCCCCGCCTTCAGTGGTTGTGTTGAACCAGGAATTGTTATCTGCTCCATTCGAAAACTTTCCGTTGCCCTTCAGATTCGCACCCTGAGCCACCTGAAGAAGCTGATTTCCGCTGCCTGGGCCGACTCCGGCAACATCCGTTCCCGTCGCAATCGAGATGGGCGCGCCAGTCTGGAATTGATAGGCCTGCGTAAGCTGCCAACCACCAAGGGCTTCGTTGAGGAAGCGGAATCTACTCCTGAAGGGAATCTCGTATACAGAATTGAGAACCAGCACCTGGCGCACATCGTAGTCGGACGGGCCGCAAATTGATTTGGGGTCGTAGGTGTTCGGAATGACTGCCTTCTGAAAAGAAGCGCAGTCCCGCGACGAGGCGTACGTATAGGCGACGCCCACGCCGAGACCATGAGCGAAGCGACGGTTTACGTCTACTTGGAGGCCTTGGTATACGGCCCCGTCTCCCTGCACTACGAGATTGATGGCTGAGTATCCTTTGTATGGGCGCAAGGCATTGGCAGAGATTCCCTTGTTAGCGGGATTGGTCAATGTTCCGGGCTGCAGCTGGTTGATATTGGCTGCGTACTGCTGATGCAGTGCCCGCCGTCCAACATAGGAAACGTCCACGACGGTGCCGAAACCAACCTCTCGTTCCACTGAGGCGTTCCATATATATGCTTCCGGCTGGGGTGAACTGCGGTCGATGTCTCCAGACAGAGTTGGATATGAGCCATTGCTGCCTGCTCCCGGATTATCCACTGTTCCACTGCTGAGGGAAGCCACCTGCTGGAGCGGCGGTATCCCTCCGGCGAAGACAAAATCTGATACGCCCTGGCGATTTGCATAGCGGCCAAAGCCGGCGCGAAGAACAGTCTTGTCATTCAGCGAGTAGGCGATGCCAAGACGTGGCTGGAAGAGAAACTTCTGCACATGGATGTAGCCACGCGGAAGGTTATGGAAGAGGTTGTTGTACTGTCCCGTGGCCGCAATCGGAACATGATTTTTGGCGTTGCTGGTGAACCCGTTGCCCCACAGAACTGTGCCGTCGAGCGGATCGCCGGTTCCGGCAATTGGATTACCAGTGCTCGGGTTTACGTGCACCGCAGTCGCCGCATTGTAGAACGCAGGGTCGAAGCTTCCGGCGTTGTTCCAGAGACTGTAATAAGGATGGATGCTAGTGTAACGAAGGCCATATTCAAGGTGCAATTTTGGGGTCGCTTTCCAGGAGTCCTGCGCGAAGAACTCGTACATATCCGCGCGGTAAGGAGTCTCTGAACGGGCGCCGACTTCCGAATAAGTGTAGTAGAGACCCAGTGCCGCATCCGCGAGGTCAAACCCCGTTCCCTTTGGATTGCTGTTGTTGAAGTCGAACTGGCCGTTCTGGTTATTGGTTTGTCCGGCGGTCGAAGTGGAAAACGCGATCTGGTCGCGATCATTCTCGCCGGAGCGTTCGTAGAGTCCACCGGCACGAATCGTATGGCTGCCGATGATGCGGGTGAATGTATCGGCGAAATCGAAGATCTCACCCTGCGAGTGAGACGGATATGTGCTGCCGTCCATGGCGGTGATACTCGTGGTCGAATCGAACTTCACAGTGGGAATTTTGTTCGGTAGATCCTTTGTGCCGGGAAATAGGAACGGATAATTCACGCCGTATCTGGTGCGGTCGTATAAACCCGAAGAGGTATCAATACTCAGCCGGCCGACATCGTGGCTAGCTGTCAATAAAACCTCATTCATAGCGTTTGGGCTGAAGGTGTGTACCCAGTCGAGCGAGCCAGTCTGATTCGGGCGGTCATAGAGGCGGGGAACCACGTCATAGGCCGCGGAGAAGGGGTTGTCTTCATGATAGAAAAAATGGGTCAGACGGAACCGTATGTAGTCTTTCTCTGTCGGCACGATGTCGAGACTGCCGCTGTCGATCTGCTGATTGGCCGGATACTTCGCCACCTGCAGTAGATTTTGTGTGCCGACGAGGAAATTGGGAGTGGGGGTTGGGAAGATGGATAGCAGCCCTACTCCAGTTGGACTCAGCCGACTCTTCGGGATGATATTTCCCGGAAAGCACCCAGCGCCACCAGTCGAGGCGCTGCACGGGAGAGATGATTGCGGATCTTTGATATAACGGTTCGTCTTTGGATCGCCGGTGATCAGAGAGCTAAAGTTACCCGCGCGGAACGCCGGGTTAGGAACAGTGACCGGATTATCGACCGTTTGGGGATAGCGGACGAAGGCCTCAGAATAAAGAAAGAAAACTTTTCCCTTCGGCAAAATGTGCGGCACGTAGAGTGGCCCGTCTACAACAAAACCAAACTGGTTGTAAGTGAACGGAGCAACGAAGTTCGTCTTCAGCGCTTCTGGATAGTTAGGATTTGTGTTGTTGCCATTATGGTTGCGGACCCAGCTGTTAGCATTCAGGACGGGGTTTTGGAAGTATTCGTAGGCGCTGCCGTGGAAACTGCTGCCGCCGCTTTTAGTAACGATACGGATCTGTCCGCCAATGGAACGGCCATACTCAGCGGGGTAGTTCGTCGCGAGCACCTGAACCTCCTGTACAGCGTCGAGATCAGGAGTACCGATGGAGTCACCAGTGGCGCGTACGCGCACAGCAACGGCACCATCATAAGTAATCAAATTGTCGCGGTCGCGGCTGCCGTTAATCTGGATTGCGCCCTGGCCCGTGCTGAAGTTGAAGCTGGAGAGGTTGCTGCCAGCGGCGGTTCCATTCGAACTGGTTGGACCGGTAGGGCCGCTGGTGATGCCTGCCTTCGTGAGTGCGACATAAATAGGATTGCGCCCATTCAAAGGAAGATTTTCTACCTGGTTGCTGGTGATGACGCGGCCTAGTGTCGCACTGTCGGCCTGCAATGCCGTCTCTTCTGCAGTTACCTGGATACCCTCTGTTGTATGTCCGATCACAAGTTGAAGATTTGCAGTTGTGGGCACGGATGGATCGAGGTTATTTCCTGTCTTGACGAGTTTCTCGAAGCCGGAAGCCTCAACGGAGATGGTGTACTTGCCGGGAGCGAGTCCTGGGATGGTGTAAAACCCGGAACCGTTTGTTGTCGCTTGATGTCGGGCGCTGGTACTTTCGTTCGTCAGGATGACGGCGGCATTGGCGACCAGGGCGCCAGAGGAATCCGTAATGGTTCCGGAGATGGAAGAAAGATCGGACTGCGCCAGAAGCGCGGCCGGGGTGATTGCCAGGAAGAAAAATATGGCGAGTAGAGGTACGGCCCACAACGTCTTCAGGAACAGATCCATTGAATGATTCGTTGCCGCGAAGTGCCGGCTAACTTCTGAGAGCGATGCATTCCTCTCAAGTCGAGTCAAGCATGTGTTTGAAATGCTCGAGTAAAACATAGAACCTCCGTGCAGGCATAGATCGCGGGATTCAGCCGCTTCGACGCGGCGATTCGATTGAGGCGATATCCCAATAGCTCTGTTGTGGGCCAGTATCGACGGAGCACAGAGGCGCGCGGAAGGTGTTTTCCCGGGGTAAACTGTGAGTCTTCTTCCTCATGTTTGCGTAATCCCGTTTAGGATCAACCCATTTCCTGCGAAAAAATTCCCTGTATACACGGTGACAAAATAGTGCGGACACGATCTTCATTTACCTTCCTGTAACCGCCCTTGCATAGGCTGAATGCATGGAATTGATCCGGCCCTCCGGTTGCACAATGAAATGAAGGCTTTTGAGTCCACTTCAAAGCGACCCTCCGACTCTGCCACAAGATGGCCAATGGAACCCCGGCGATTGAAGCAGTCATTTGACCTTTCCATATCGGATCACTTGGGCGATCCGCGCTGGATGCTGGTGCAGCGTATCGTTGCCATTCAGAGCTTCAGACGTTCTACGCTGCTGACGAATTTTTTGCTGTTCGTTTGCGACCGTCATCTCTCCGACAGAACGTCGGAGATCAATGAGAAGCAGATCGGGTCTCATGTCTTCGGCCGCATGGAGGGCTATAACGCGAGCGATGACAATATCGTTCGCAACTATGCCCGTACACTGCGCAAGCGATTAGAAGACTTCTTCGCGACGGAGGAGGGGCGGAACGAGGAGCTCATTCTGCATATCCCGCGTGGTGGATATGTGCCTGTGTTTGCCGCGAGAGAGGCGGAAGCAGGCTTTGTCGAGTTACAGACGAGAAGCGATGTTTCTGCAGGCCGCCGAGCCGTGCCGGATGATGCTAGTTTTTCGAGTGCACCAGAGCAGAACGTTGCCTTTCTTGCGAGCCCACTCGAGAATCAAAGGCTGCCTGATCTTCAAATCCCATCCGACAGTGGTTTGAGCGAGGCTCAGGAGCTAGATGGAAAGGCCGCGGAAGAGAATGCCTCTCCCGAGCAAGCTGCAATTTCTGAAGAACATGAGACGACCAGGCGGGTTCCCAGATGGGGTCTCAAGCGTGTGTATTTATTCGCTACCGCATATACGGTCGTGCTCAGCGTTCTCGCTGGTTACATCGGAGCTCACGGCATGCCGCGCAACTGGTTTCAACATGAGCCTTCGGGCGCAGGGATCAGTCGCGCTTTCTGGAGCAGGATGTTCGAGCAACATCGCAACACGTATATTGTTCCCACCGATGGCGGCCTGGTTATGCTCCAGAGCTTTATCCGGGAGCACGTTTCACTGGAAGAGTATGCGAGCGGGAGTTATCGCAAAGACTCCGCAATTGAGCATGGCATTACCGGGTTGGCTGGAAATCTGAGCGCAGACGATACGCAGCGGCTCGCGCGCAAGGTCACGGCGCTGGGCAACAGGCGGTACACAAGCATTGCCGATCTGCAATTGACCACGCGGCTTGCCCGTCTCCCGGAGGTTGTGCCGGAACGCCTCATGATCCGCTATGCGCGCGACCTGCGCGTTGATGATCTGCGAACTGACAACGTCATCCTGCTTGGATCGATCGAAGGCAATCCATGGGTCGATCTCTTTCAACGGCAGATGAACTTCAGGTTTTTGCATGGCGCCGAATTTGGCGGGTCCGGGATTATCTCCAACCTGCATCCACGGGCGGGAGAGCGCCCGACTTACGCCAGCGAGCCGGATGACCCGTTGCTTCGAACCTATGGTGTGATTGCCTATCTCCCAAATCTCAGTGGCGCTGGGCATATTCTTCTCATCGAAGGTGTCAATATGGCAGGGACACAAGCGGCGGGCGAATTCCTTCTCAATCCGACACAGATGCAACGGGTTCTGGAGCACGCGACGGGGCCAAACGGAATCATCCGGCCATTTGAGATTCTGATTGCAACAGACAATATCGCTGCGAACGCATCTCAACCGCGCGTGCTCAGCGAGCGAATCGGATTGCCATAAGAGTAGCCCTATGCCTCCCCGCTAAAACTCCATCCATGACTCATCCAGAGTCTATAAACCAAAGCTGTCAAATCTCGCGCCGAATACAGATCTCTCTTGCTGTGGTCGAAATCCGACCGGGAAGCTGGGAATAGAGAAAACGCGAACGTGAAATTCATGTGAACGTAATTCCGCAAACCCCGCGGAAACCATTGATCAAGAAAGGAAAAATCAGGTGTAAACACACCGTGTACGAGCTATTTTCCACGTGGCATCCCCCTTTTTACCTTTGGACGCCACATGCAGAATCGGTTCAAGGATCTTCCATCCATCTGTGCTTTTTCCGGGGGTGTCAACTGTCTTCTCTTTCTGGCCATCGCAGGCTTCATCGAAGAAAACTCCAAGCCAGCCTCCTTCTGCTTGTGTTGGGCACATGCCTACACACTTTCGCGCAGTTTGAAACCTCGTCCGTACTGGGTTTTGTTCGGGACACCTCAGGCGCCGTTCTTTCAGGGAGCAAAGTAACCCTCATCAACCTAGCCACCGGCGTAACGCAAACCGTTTCGACAAGTGCACAGGGTGAGTACCAGTTCAGCGATGTGCATGCTGGCCAATACAAGATCGAGTCGGAGGCAACAGGGTTTGGCCAGACGACAACCGACCCTTTTACTGTTACGGTCAACACACGTCAGCGCGTAGATGTGCGGCTGAAGCCGGGTGCAACCAGCGAGACAGTAACAGTGAGCGGCGCGGACAGTCTGCTTGAGTCAGAAACAAGTGAGCGCGGCCAAGTGATTTCGCCGCGCGAGGTGAGTAACTTGCCTCTAAACGGACGCGCCTACGGCGACTTGGCTTTGCTGGTGCCTGGCGTCCGCCGCAATCTTCTCGAAAACCAGACTGTTACCAGTCGCGACGCCTCTTTCAACGTGAATGGACAACGCAGCGAATTTAACAACTTCCTGCTTGATGGCCTGGACAATAATGCTTACGGCACCTCAAACCAGGGCTTCTCCAACCAGGCAATTCCACCATCTCCGGATGCAATCGCAGAATTTCGCGTGGAGACTGATAACTACAGCGCGGAGTTCGGGCGGGCCTCTGGAGCGGTCGTCAACGTAAGCATCAACAGTGGTACGAACAAGTTCCATGGCAGGATATGGGAGTACAACCGCAACACAGCTCTAAACGCGATCGGTCCATTTACACCACCCATTGACCCGTTAACAGGAAGATCGGCGAAGCCCGTGCTGATCCGGAACCAATTTGGCGGGTCATTCGGCGGTCCGATTTTTAAGAACCGCACATTCTTCTTCGCCGACTACGAAGGCAACCGGCAGGTGCAAGGCCAGTACACCGCTGTGACCATCCCTAACGCCAATCAACGCCAGGGCATCTTCACGGATACGAAGGGCAATCCAGTTCCTCTGCGCAATCCGATCACCGGCGCGGTATACAGCAACGGCGTCGTACCTATGTCGGACTGGAATGCACTGGCGAAACTGGTTATACGGGCGTTGCCAGCCCCCAATATTCCCAACGCATTTTCCAACAACTTTGTGTCCATTCCCAAAGCACACCTGGTGGATGACAAGGGTGATTTTCGTCTGGATCATGTTGTGAATACGCGGGACACAGTGTTTTTCCGCTACAGTGAACACGAAGGCAACATCGTCGATGCCAACAGCATTCCCGGCCCTGCCGGTGGCAATAGCAACGGAAATATTCACGTCTTCAACCAACAGGTAGCGGCTGGCACCACGTATACGTTTAATCAGAATTCCATCCTCGACGGGCGCATCGGCTTCACTTGGACCGATGGCGGTAAGACGCCCTTCGGTCTGGGCCAGCCTAGCCTGCTCGCGGAAGCCGGCATCAGCGGCCTGCCCACTGATCCCAGCGTGTCGCGCAGCCTGAATGTGCAAAACGTGACCACGTTCACGGCCTTCGGGTCGCAGGGCAGCAACCCACAATTTCAGAACCCATTCGTCATCAATCCCAAAATCAACTACTCCATCCTGCGCGGACGCCACAGCATCAAGGTCGGCTACGAATACCAGGCAATCTCGACCGCGATTGACGACTTCAATCCGGTATACGGGCAGGACAACTACAACGGAGCCTTCAGCGCCCATGGCGGGAATGCCTCTGACACCGGCGTGAAAGAAGCTCAATACTTATCCGACTTCCTGGTCGGAGCGCGCAGCGCTTATCAGCTAAACAACCACGTCATCATTAACTATCACCAGATGATGAACTTCTTCTACGCGCAGGACGACCTGAAGCTCACACCCAAACTGACCATCAATGTTGGCTTGCGATATGAATTGGTCACGCCGCAATGGGTCAGCGGCAACCATCTTGCAAATTTCAATCCGGCGAACAACACGCTGATGCAGGCGTCAAACGGTTCCCTTTTTAACCGCGCTCTGGTGCATACTCCTAAGCTGGACTTCGCACCGCGTTTCGGGTTTGCCTACCAATTGAATGACAAGACGGTCATTCGTTCCGGATACGGTTTAAACTATGACCAGTTCAATCGCGAAGGCGGCGAAAACCTGCTTGGCTATAATGGCCCGTACATCGTCAATTCGTCGATCACGCAGAATGCGCCCTTCTCGCCGGTAGGCAAGCCACAGCCCTTGTGCTCTCCAGGTGTTGCGCTTACCGCTTGCTTCCAGACCACGCAGGCGGGGTATCCTCAGAACTTCGCCACTCCTGCCAACTTCAGCACGCTACTGGCGCAGACCCGCTACATTCCCGCTAATATCGCAACTGGATATGTCCAGGCATGGCACCTCGACGTACAGCGGCAGCTTACCAAGGACACCATTCTCGACGTGGCATATGTCGGCGAGCATGGTGTCAAGCTCTGGGTACTGGCCGATCTGAACCAGGCGACTCCCAATGCGGTGACCACCTCCTGCAACGCAACTGTGACGAGTGGGTGCTTGAGCCTGCAGGCGCGCCGTTCCATTCCTAACTTCACTGGCATCGAAGAATCGATCAACGCGGGCTTCCTAAGTTATAACGGTCTCCAGGTAAAGCTTGAGCACCGCTATTCGCAGGGTCTGTATGTGTTGAACTCCTTCACTTGGTCGCGTGCTATTGACAATGCTTCCGGTCATCTCGACACACCCAACGGCGACAACTCCCGCGTGAACCTCGCGAACCTTGCGGGCGAGCGCGGGCAGTCGGCGTACAACCAGCCGTTGAACGACACACTGACGCTCATCTGGGATTTGCCCTATGGACGTGACCGCGCCTTCGGCAGCCATGCCGGCCGACTTATGCAAACGCTGCTGGGCGGCTGGCAATTTTCTGCCATCAACTCGGCGACCAGCGGGCAGCCGGTCAACCTCTCCTGGAATGAGCCCAGCCAGTTCGATGTGAGCGATCTGCTCACCTATCGGCCGAATGTCTCCGGCAACCCCATCACTCCTCAGCGTCAGAGGATCAAGACCGCTACGGCAGTCACTAACTTTCTGAACTCCTCCGCCGTAAGCATCCCTACCGATGTCAGTCATCCCTACGGAAACGCAGGGCGGAACTCGCTGCGCGATTATCCGTTCTATCAACTAGATACAGGTCTCCATAAAGCCCTTCCACTCTGGAGCGAGTCTTCGCTGCTCGATTTCCGCGCCGAGGCCTTTAACGTGCTGAACCAGGTGAACTACGGTCCTCCGGATCAGAACCGGTCGGATGGCTCGTTCGGCTCAATAACCCAGGCCTTTCCGCCACGCCAGTTGCAGCTTGCATTGAAGCTAATTTTCTGACTTGCGGCACTCGTCGCATTTGAAATCTAAGGAGTGTAGATGCGCTTCCAATATTGGACTCTAATATTGCTGGCCTGCAGCGCCATGGCCGCTCAAAGTGAGAACGATGATGCGGTGAAAATGAATGAGATTCAGGTAATCGGCACGCACAACAGCTATCACGCGGGCTTCGCACCCAGCGAACATAAGTGGCTGGAGCAGAAAGATCCAAAAGCCCTGCGGTCGCGCGATTATAGCCACGCACCGTTGACGGAACAACTGAATGGCGGGATCCGGCAGATTGAACTGGATATCTATGCTGACACCAAAGGCGGGCTTTACGCGCATCCCGCCATCGATACTTTCGTAAAGCAAGCGGGCCTGCCCTCTGACCCAGACTTCGACCCGCAACACTTGATGGACAAACCGGGTTTCAAGGTCATGCACATAGAGGACATCGACCAGCGGAGCAATTGCCAGCCCTTCACAAGCTGTTTGGCCGAGGTGCGCACATGGTCCCACTCCCACCCTGGGCACGTGCCCGTGTTCGTTCTCGTAGAGACCAAAGAAACCCCGCTGGGGAGCAGAGCAGGCTTCAATGCTGTGCAGCCCGAACCCTTCACTCCAGCAGTTTTCGATGCGCTTGATAAGGAAATCCTCTCCGTTTTTCCGCGTGAGGAGATTGTGCTTCCCGACCAGGTACGCGGCAGATACAGGACGCTCGACGAGGCCGTTCATCACGGCAACTGGCCTACACTGTCCGCGTCGCGAGGCAAAGTGGTGTTTCTCCTCGACCAAAGGAAGGTCAGTTCCACTTACGCTGAAGGCCATTTTGCACTCCAAGGACGCGTACTCTTCACAAATGCCGAACCCGGCGCGCCCGACGCCGCGTTCACCGAGGAGAACGACGGTGACGCAGAAACCATAAATTCGCTCGCGCGTCAGGGATATCTTATCCGGACGCGTACTGATGCTGGCACCGAGCAGGCGCGTGCCAACGATACGAGACGGCGGGACGAAGTGCTGTCGAGTGGGGCGCAGATGCTTAGCACCGACTATCCGATTACAGAACCAGCTCCCACAGGCTATGTCGTAGCCTTGCCTGGGAAGAAAGCCGTTCGCTGTAACCCAGTAATTCAGCCAAAGGCGTGCGCAGGGGCAGGGCTAGAGGATATTCAATAGAGTATAAGGATGGCCTGGTGTCGCTCATCGTGTCGCTCATCGCAAAGTCCGGTAGCTTGCGTTTCGAATCGAGCTGCGCTCTTTCCCTTGATCGCTTCCACCAAAGGGCGGGCCCGCTAACCTTTACGGCGCGGGATCACACCGACTTCGCAATAACCATTCTGCGGCTTTCAATGCAAGGTTTCCGTGGCGGCATGTGAGGCAGCCACCGCATTGATGAGCTGCGCAAAGTGAACATCTTCCCGGGAGGAGTGATTCTGTATGGAGCGGCCAAGCTGCAGGATTGCGCTCACCGCACTTGCACACAGCTCGTCAGTAACGTGAGTCAATCCATCGGTCCCCGCCAGACGCCCATCCACTTCGCGATGCAGCCGCAGGTGCCAATGCACTTTCTCTGCTTTCAAATAGACAGCGAGCATGTCCTGTACAAGTGATTGCAAGACGCCGCACAGATCTGTCGTGCCGATCGCCGAGTGGGCCCCTGAGTTCGTCGTCGACGAGTCGTGGACTTGGTAAAACACATTCGACGCCATCATACATTTCTCTCCTCATCTAGACGCTTGCGCCAGCAATAAACTCTGGTCGGCCTCTCATGGTAAGAACGACGCTCTCCGCGAAAGACCTTTGAATCTTCAGCATTGCCTTGCTCTTGACACTTGCTATTGCAATGGAAGAACCATTCGTAAGCAATTGAAAACGTGGCCTCGTTCATAGCGCGCGCCAGTAACGAATTCGCGAATCCGCGAGGATTTCGCGAACTTCGGGGGCGAAGAGTTGATGCTTGTTGGGTTAGCAGCCTCTATCAATTTTGTCTCTTGAGGAGAAGAGGTCCTGGCTGGTCGCCGAGCCTTCAGCTGAGACGATGAAGATTGCAGAGAAACCCAACTTGACCCACTTGGATCACATTGATTCCAAAGTCTTTCTATTGTCGGTCGATTTCCACGGATCCCGGAGTATTCTTGCGGGGCACAAGTCGTTCATGGGTCCAGGCCGACTCGCGCGTGCACAAGTAAACCAAACGGGGCTATTCTGGTCCGCATTGCACTGGGGCCCGGTCGATTAGAAGTGGAACTTAGAGACCCAGAGGATCTTACAGTGCGAGTGAGTGACAATCGCATAGGCATCGACGCGGCTGTCACGGATGAAGGAACGGACATCCCGGGTTAGAAGGAATACGGGAGCGGCGAGGGCGCGTATCGGGAGCAAACTCACTCTCGCTAATCTGCAACCTCCGAACCGATTGAGCGAGGCAAGCCATGGCGCAGCGGAAACCCTCTATGCCGAAGGCTCTACCTTCAATTCTGCGGTACGGTCTTGCGACTGCGTCCGTCGCGATAGCATTCGGTACTGCACTGCTCCTGGCACGCTACCAATTCCGCGGCGTGGCGGATCCGCTGTTCTTGTGTGCCATCGCCATAGCCGTCTGGTATGCAGGGCGCGGGCCAGCAATTCTTGCCGTTGTTCTATCAAGCGTGGTCGATGCCTACTTTTTCGTTGAGCCGCTTTACAGTTTCTCGATTACACGCTCTGAGGTCCCGCACCTTGTCATCTTCATACTATTTGCATTGCTTCTTACCTGGTTCAGCGCGCTTCGGCGCCGCGTCGAGCAACAGCTTCTGCAATCCCGTGACGAACTCGAGAGAGAAGTGGCGGAGCGAACGCAGCAGGCCAGCCTGCTCAATCTCACGCATGACACTATTTTCGTCCGTAATATGAGTGACATCATTACGTACTGGAACCGAGGGGCTGAGGAGTTGTACGGGTGGACGGCTCAGGAGGCAATCGGGAAACACAGTCACCAACTCTTGCAAACAGACTTTCCGATCCCCATCGAGGAAGTTCAGGCGGAATTGCTGCGCACCGGGCGCTGGGAAGGCGAGCTCCAGAAGACGAAAGCCGACGGATCCAGACTGGTGGTGGCAAGCCGATGGTCTCTGCGTCGAGACGAGCAGGGACGGGCAGTTGCGATCTTGGAAACGAATAATGACATCAGCGATCGCAAGCGACGAGAAGAAGAAATTCGCAAGCTCAACATCGAACTTGCAAAAAGGACCACCGATCTTGAAGCCACGAACAAGGAATTAGAAGCGTTTGCTTATTCCACGTCCCATGACCTGCGTGCACCTCTTCGTCATGTGGTCGGATTCACCGAGCTGCTTCAAAAGAATGCCTCTTCGAGACTGGATGAAAAGGGCCGGCGATACATGACGACGATCCTCGAATCGGCGAAAAAGATGGGCACCTTGATCGATGACCTCCTGGCCTTTTCAAGGATCGGACGTATGGAGGCGCGCGAGACAATGGTGAGCCTGGGAGACCTCGTAAAGGAAGTTCTGGGTGAGGTGCAGCAGGAGGCGGATGGGCGCAATATTGCTTGGAGAATCGGCACATTGCCCGATCTATATGGAGACCGTTCGATGTTAAGGCTCGTTCTAGTCAATCTCATTTCCAATGCTGTTAAATTCACACGGACACGCGAGCACGCCGAAATTGAAATCGGGTGTATGGGGAAGAAAGAAGATGGGTTGGTAGTGTTTGTTAAGGACAACGGAGTAGGTTTTGAGATGAAATACGTGAACAAGTTATTTGGCGTATTTCAACGTCTTCACCAGTCCGAGGCCTTTGAAGGTACTGGCATAGGTCTGGCCACGGTGCAGCGTATCATCCATCGTCACGGAGGCAGAGTCTGGGCTGAGGGCCTGGTGGATAACGGCGCAACCTTTTTTTTCTCAGTTCCTAGCCACGGGAGATAGGGAATTATGGACAGATTGGGACGCATTCTGATGGTGGAGGACGACCGCAAAGACGTGGAGCTTACTCTGACGGCTTTGGAGGAGTACAACCTTGCCAATGAAGTGGTTGTGACTGGCGATGGGGCGGAGGCCCTCGACTATCTTTATTGCCGCGGAAACTTCAAGACACGCAGTGGTGACAATCCTGCCGTCCTGCTGCTCGATCTAAAGCTGCCTAAGGTCGATGGGTTGGAGGTGCTGCAGCAAATCAAGTCTGACGAGAAATTGAGATTGATTCCGGTTGTGGTTCTGACCTCGTCCCGTGAGGAACGAGACATGGTGGCGAGCTATAAACTTGGCGTGAATGCTTATGTAGTAAAACCAGTTGATTTTCACGAGTTTGTCAATGCCATCAAGGAGCTCGGGGTTTTTTGGGCAATTGTCAATGAGCCGCCACCAGGAAGCGTAAGAAACAGATAGCGGATTGGAGAATGGAAACATCAGATGATTGTGAAATCTCCCTTGCGCATTCTACATCTTGAAGATGATCCCAAGGACGCAGAGCTGGTTCAGGCACTGCTCGAGGTAGAGGGCGTCGTTTGTCACGTAACCCGTGTTGAGACTCGTGTGGATTTTCAGGCTTCACTTGAGCAGGATGGTTTTGACCTGATTTTGGCGGATTACACCCTTCCCTCCTTCGACGGTATTTCGGCATTGAAGATCGCGGTGGAGAAGCGCCCGGAACTGCCATTCATCTTTGTTTCTGGAACCTTAGGTGAGGAAGTGGCGATCGAAGCGCTCAAGATCGGGGCCACGGATTATGTTCTCAAGACTCGAGTGTCGCGGATAGTGCCCTCAGCGCAAAGAGCACTACGCGAAGGCCAGGAAAGAGCCGAGCGTAAGTGTGCAGAGGAGGCCCTGCGACGGAGTGAGGCTTACTTGACCGAAGCTCAGCGACTGAGCCACACAGGCAGCTTCGGCTGGGATGTTTCCAATGGAGAAATCTACTGGTCTCAAGAAACCTTTCGGATATTTGAATACGACCCGGTATCCAAGGTTACGATTGAACAAATATTGCAACGAACTCACCCCGAAGACAGATCGGCTGTGCAGCAATTAATGGCACGCGTTTCACGCGAGAGGGAGAAGTTCGATTTGGAGCATCGGTTGCTGATGCCTGATGGAGATGTTAGATACGTACGGGTCGTGGGTCATCCCTCAAAAGACGAGTCGGGTAGCTTTGAGTTCGTGGGAGCGGTCACGGACATCACCGAGCGCAAGCGGGCGGAAGATGATCTTCAGAAGGCGTTTGGTGAAATCAAGAAACTGAAGGATCAGCTCTATAAAGAGAACATCGCGCTAAAAGCAGAGATTGACAGCGCATCGATGTTCGAGGAGATCGTGGGCGAGTCGCCAGCACTGCAGGCAGTTCTTGCGCGCCTCGCCAAAGTTGCGCCCTCCGATTGCACCGTTCTCATAACCGGTGAGACGGGAACGGGTAAAGAACTCATCGCTCGCGGCATCCACAAACGATCGAAGCGCTCCTCAAGAGCTTTTGTAAGTGTGAATTGTGCTGCCATCCCTGCAACGTTGATCGCTTCAGAGCTGTTCGGTCACGAGAAGGGTGCCTTCACCGGCGCGCTGCAACGACGTCTCGGCCGGTTCGAGTTAGCTGAGGGGGGCACGATCTTCCTGGATGAGGTCGGTGAACTCCCTCCGGAAACTCAAATCGCTCTGCTGCGCGTTTTGCAGGAGCGCGAATTTGAGCGCATTGGTGGAAGCCAATCGATACGCGCGGACGTGCGGGTGATTACTGCGACGAATCGCGACTTGCGGAGCGCAATCGCTGCCGGTGGCTTTCGAAGCGATCTGCTTTATCGCCTAAACGTGTTTCCCATAGAGATTCCGTCCTTGCGCGAGCGGAAGGAAGACATCCCGATCTTAGTCGAGTACTTCATCGACCGCTATTCAAGAAAGGCGGGCAAGAAAATAAGGAATATAGAAAAGAGATCCTTGGAACTATTGCAGTCCTATTCCTGGCCTGGGAACATTCGGGAACTGCAGAACGTCATCGAGCGATCGGTCGTCGTTTGTGAAACGGAGATCTTCTCGGTGGATCAAAGTTGGCTTTCTCTTGCGTCGTCCTCCCTCGGGGAGGAAGGCCCAGGTAAGCCCTTAGGCAGACGGTCAACCGCTCAAGAGAGGGAAATAATAGAAGCGGCTTTAGCAGAGGCTCAAGGCCGAATCTCAGGCCCTTCGGGCGCGGCCGCTCAACTTGGCATGCCCCCTTCCACCCTAGAATCAAAGAT
>DASYBJ010000528.1:0-9928 GCA_036500845.1 Acidobacteriaceae bacterium | reverse complement strand
CGAGATAAGTTTCGAGAATGGACCGAAGCATGGGCCGAGGCATTCTCGGATGGCCGAATTATGAATCCCGGGTACATCGACGCGGGAGACATTGTTGTCGCTCAGTTCACCGCCGTCGGGACTTTGTCCTCATATTCGGCTTGGGAGCCCTCTTTTGCAGGGTCCTCGGGGTTGGAGGGCTTAGGAATGTGTTGCGGTTCAAACCGAACCAGGACGATTACCACACATGAGCACCACACAGATTCCGCCGGCTTCTCCCTCGGCTCTAGTGCCACGACCACTTTCCTGCAAAGTCTCCTTATCAGTAACTTGGCTGGTGACGCTGTGCTGCGCACAATGGGGTCTCACGGGGTCATTTTACGCAGCATTGAGCTAGCATAGACAGGACTTGAAAACTGACAACTTCAATCCGTCAAGGCTCGCCTGCCTCTACTACTTCGGCGATCTTCAGTACTGGAAGCTCCCAGGAGTTGCCGTCGACGCTCTCGTCAATGGCTACGATGCCGCAGCTCTGCGGAAGGTGGCGGGGCTGAAAGGCGTTGTTGAGAGTGAGCTGCCTGTTGGAGAAATCGATTCTGCATTCCAGGAAATGGGTGTCGCTGCGCCCATATCCAAAGCGGATGCGGCTCTTTTTCTTGCGACTGAAGCGGTCAAAAGTGTTATGGCTGGCGATGGGAACGTTTTTGATGTGTCGACTCATATCCGAATACACCTTTGTGGCTCGGAAAATTCAATGCCAGAATTGCGTCGGATAGTTGAACTTTCTGCAGAGGCGAGGCGTGCTCCTCGGCATAGATGGAGCACACTGGAGAAAGACTTGAGAGCCGCGATGTCTTCATTCCTCGCCAGTAGAACTTGACCGTTGGAAAAGGCGCCTGCAAAGTCGGCTTTTCGGTAACTTCGATCCCAGTTGACGAGAACAGGCCGAGTCACTCATCGAACGGACGCTCTCGGTGCGCAAGTTGGGTATCGGGGAAGCATCCGAGGCAATGGACGAGGTCTCCTGAATCCCTTAAGCGAATTTTCTGTTCCGTCGCTCCCCATACCCTGTCGGATTGTGGAAGGATAGTTCGTGATTCCCACGAAACTCGAAAAGGGCCAGCGCCTGTCCTTGAGTGATCCATTCGTGATCCATTAGGGTTTCGCCGAGTGACTCGGGGGATTTTGTACTCACCGAGCCTTGCGGAGCAAGGCCCGCTTTGTAGTATGCGATCCCAGAGCACCTATTCCGAAATCATCCCGATCGTCTCCAGCCACGTCTCCACCAACTTAGGCCATCCCGTTATCGGAAACTTCGTGCGCCGCAGCCCAAATGCATGTCCGCCCCGCGCATACAAATGCATCTCCACGGAAACCCCAGCCTTCTTCAGCGCGATGTAGTAAGCCAGCGAGTCGTTTACATTGTCCACGTGGTCATCCTCCGCCTGCAGCAAAAACGTAGGCGGCGTCTGACTAGTGACATGAAGATCAGGATTCGACCCAAGATTCTTATCGGCTGTCGCCGGATGAGGAACCACAAACTTTTTGGTGCCTTGCTTCGCATCCCACTCCGCTGCGGAAAGCGACAGATGGCCCGGATAAATCGCTACCGCAAAATCGGGACGGCAACTCTCTTTGTCAGCAGCGTCGACGGCGGGATACAAACGCTTGTCAAAGTGCGTGCTCATCGCTGCCGACAGATGCCCGCCTGACGAAAACCCAAGCACTCCAATCTTATGCGGATCGATGTGCCATTCCGCGGCGTGAAAGCGGACCAGCCCCACCGTCCTCTGCGCATCTTCGAGCGCCATCGGCGATTCCGGATACGGTCCCGATTTCGGATACGGCCCCACATCCGTCACGCGGTATTTCAATAGCACACACGTGATCCCTTTAGGCATGAGCCAATCACAGACTTCTGTGCCCTCAAGATCGATGGCCAAAGCCTGATAGCCCCCACCCGGAAACACGACGACCGCAGCGCCAGTGTTCTTTCCCTTTGGGGAATAGACCGTCATCGTAGGCCGTGTCACGTTGCTCACCCCCACGGCCGGTCTCCCACCGGGAATAAAATCTTTTCCCGACATCTCAGAGTACTCCGGTCCCGCGACAGGCTGGGGATCGGGAGCCGCCCCCGGCCATATCGGCACTTGGGTATGGCCGGTTGATGGCTGCCACACAGGCTTCTGCGCGCTAAGATCGTCAAGTGCAAACACAACATAGAGAGCAAAGATCAAAGGCTTCATCCCAGTCCCCATAGCTCGAAGGTAACTAGTCACTACCTACCTGAGCCGAGTGTACGGCTGTCTAAAAGGGACTTTTCCTCTTTTGCAATGGGAGTCCACTCAGTTAACAGACACTAACCCCTCGCCGCCGCCCGCCCCAACTGGTGATACCAGACCAACGCGCTCGGCCAGGTGCGTATCTCCGACGGCTTCCAATTCGGAGCGGATTGTTGGCGGCGCATTGGCGATGATGCGCTCAGCCGGCGAAAGCGCCTGCAAACGGGGATTTGCCACGGAACCCTTGGGCGTTTACGAATGTCATCCCGAACAACCTTCCAGTTTGCCGCCCGAAGAAACAGTTACAAAACAAAGGCTGATTTGGGATAACCAATCGGTAACTCGGCTTCACTTCCGGGTGGGCGGTCATCCGCTCAGAATTCAGAACATTGGCTTCCCTCGGTCTCATCCTGAGCGCTCACTGAGTGGCTCGGCGCTAAACCGCTCGTTCAAATTGCTTGGCGCATGCAATCTCCGTCCGACCAAGCTGGCTTCCGGTCAAGGGTAGATTTCGGGTTGACCTGCTCGCGCGAAATCGATTCTGGACTGGCGATAACAGTGAGATAACCGGCCAACATCACAGAGCTTCGCATCCGGAACTTCAGAAATTTCCTGACTGCAAAATCTTGCTTCAGCGAGGGGCCGGAACAGCCCTCGCCGATAGACAAACGTCTGGCGTTTGGCCAACTCACGATACTACCCTGGGAGATTGCGATCCGCTCTGGTCCGTGTTCGCGGATCCGAAAACGTTCAGCTCTATCCGAAACGTTGCCGCCGGGCCTCCATGATGATCCATTCTTCAGGTCACGGTCTATGAGGCAGGGCGCTTTCTGAGAATTGCGCGATCGTCGAGCTTCACAACTCTGAGCAAAAGTTGACGATTGGCACGGCTGGATATAGAAAGAGGATGTGTCCAAAAGACTCGTTATTTTCGTAATGGTGATGGCGGTCATCGGTGTAATGCTGGCTTCGCTGATCTATGGAGTCTTTGACATACATGACACAAAACCCTTCCCAATAGATCCGGAATCGCTTCTCATCCTCTGCAGTTCATTGCTGATGATGAGCGCAAGTATCCTGTTGTTTGCTTCCCCTTTACTCAGGCTCTTGTTGCCACTCTCTGGATTACTACCTTGCCCGTTCAGCAGTTCGACATCTTTCCTTCGTTGTAAGTTGAGTCGGACGACTCCCCTCTTTCTTCCGCCACTCAGCACCATTTCGCTCCGCATCTAGCTTCCAATCGATATTCCTGTCTCGCGTTCGTGCGCGTACGTGTATCCGCTCGTGCATTTCCCGGAACTGAGATTCCCAGGAGTAACCGATGAAGCCCATTGCAGCGATTGTGCTGCCCGCGCTTGCACTTGTTACCGGCTGCGCCCCGTACAAGTACCACCCAGCTCCGATTTCACCGCCGGCGTTGGCTCACAGTCTTCAGGCTCGCAGCCTCGATGATCCGGATTTCCTGTCATGGATGAAGGAGGCTGCACATTACGAACCGAAGTCGTGGCCACTCCGGAGCTGGGACTTTGAAGCGCTGACACTCGCAGCCTGGTACTTCAATCCGGAGATGGATGTCGCCCGCGCCAATGCGGCAGCGGCAGATGCCGCAATCAAGACGGCTGCGATGAAGCCGAATCCATCAGCAGGAGCTGGCGCTGGCTACGAGACTACGCCGGAGAGCCCTTTCCTCATGACACTCGATTTTTCTCTGCCCATTGAAACAGCTGGGAAACGCGGCTACCGGATTGCGACCGCCACGCATTTGAGCGAAGCGAGCAGGATTCAGGTGGCCGAAACGGCATGGGCTGTACGGAGCCGAGTTCGCGCAGCGCTCGTGGATTATGTGTTCGCAGTCAGTACAGCCGGCGTGCTGCGAACACACGAGTCCCTGCAGAGCAGATATGTGGAGCTGCTCGAAGCCCGTTTTCGTGCTGGAGAGATTCCGCTGCCGGAAGTAACGGCAGCGCGCGTTGATCTGATCAACCTGCGGCAGGCACTTCGCGCGGCAGAGGGACAGACGCGCACGACGCACGCAGTGCTTGCTGCCGCTGTTGGGATTCCGGACACCGTGCTTTCCGGAAAAAATGTGATCTGGTCAGGAACGGAGCAGCCACCCTTACCTGCCTCGCTCCCCCCGGAGGGTGTGCGCGAGAGCGCGGTTCTGAATCGGTTGGACGTGCAACGCGTGCTGGCGCAGTACGAAGCGGCACAATCCAATTTGCAACTTGAAGTAGCGCGGCAATATCCAGACATCAATCTCGGTCCAGGATACGGCTTCGAAGAGGGATACCACCTCGCCTCGCTTGGCTTGGCGGCTGTTTTGCCCATACGGAATCACAATGAAGGTCCGATTGCCGAGGCGGAAGCCCAGCGCAAGGTCGCCGGGACACAGCTTCTTGCTATCCAGAGCACAGTGATAGCAGATACAGATAAGGCACTCGCGAGATACGTTGCTGCGCACGCAACGCTTGAGGAAGCTGAGTACTCGGTTCATCAACTGGAAACCCAGCGTAAGGCGGCTTACCAATCGCTCCAGTCGGGAGAGACAGATCAGCTGGCAGCCCTTTCCTCGGATATTCAGATCTCTACCGCAATACGGGCGCGCCTCGACGCACTGCATGAGGCACAACTCTCTCTCGGCTCGCTCGAGGACGCTTTGCAGCGTCCCATCGATCCCTCAACAATGTCAACGTCCCCCGAGCGACCACCGCGATAGGAGGAACACTTGAATGAAACTGACCATTCGCACACTCATCGTTTCCGTCGTCATGTTACTCGCCGGTGGGTTGATCTGGGGGTTCTTAGCTAGACGTTCGGAGCAGTCGGAAGACGCAAAGACGGAAGCTCCGGTGGAGGCCCCGTCGCGTGTCTTCTCAGAAAATGGGAAGACTGTCCTCAGTTTCGATGCTGAAGCGCAGCATGCTAATGGCATTGTTGTTGCCACGCTCGTGGAGGAGAGCCGGAAGATTGAAGAACAGGCGAATGGAGTCGTACTTGACCTGCAGCCGATTCTCGATCGCGAAACCGCCTACAGCAACGTTCGGATGGATCTGGTGAAGGCGCGCGCCAGTGCACGGGTATCCCTTGCCGAGTATGAACGCCTGCAGCAGCTTAACCGGGACGGAAAGAATGCCTCTGATAAGGCGGTTGAAGCCGCGCGTGCCGCCTCTGAAAGCGATACCGCGGTTGCGCAAAATGTGGCAGAGGCTCTCGCCATACTGAAGAGCTCTATTGCGCTCCGCTGGGGTCCGGCCTTGGCATCCTGGCTGGAACAGGGCTCGCCGCGTCTGAATGCGCTCCTTGCACAGCGCATGTTTCTCCTGCAGGTGACCTCTATGAATGGTGGACTTCAGGCGGCGCCGAGGCAAGCGATTGTGCGGTTCGCGGACGGCACACACACTTCCGCGCAGTTGATCTCCTTGCTGCCCCAGCTTGATCAGCGATTGCAGACGCCGAGTTTTCTGTACCTCGCCCCCGCGCATTCCGGGCTGATCGCCGGCATGAATCTTCCTGTTTTTCTGACTGCTGGCGCCGCGCGGGGCGGCGTCCTGGTTCCGATTAGCGCGGCGGTATGGTGGCAGGGCAAGGCATGGTGCTACGTAGAGCTGTCGCCGGGCAAATTCACTCGCGAGCAGGTCTCCACTGTGAACCCGCTCGACAGTGGCTGGTTTGTGACTGAAGGGATAGCGCCGAGAACGCGAGTTGTTATCTCTGGCGCCCAGACACTGCTTTCGGAGGAGTTCCGATCTCAGATTCAGACGGACGAGGACTGACCAAGTGCGGAAGAGGATTTCATGCTGAGTGCTATCGTTCATTTCTCGCTTCGATTCCGCGGCATTGTTCTCGCGCTCGCTCTGGCTTTTCTTGGATACGGTATCTATTCCCTCACACAATCCAATTTCAGTGTCTTTCCGGAGTTCGCCCCTCCGTTCATCTCGATCCAGACGGAGTCTCCCGGCCTTTTTCCCGAACAGGTGGAGTTGCTTGTGACTCAGCCTCTGGAAAATGCGCTGAACGGCGTGCCCGGTATTGAGTCACTGCGATCGAGCTCTATTCAGGGGCTCTCGGTGATCACAGTGGTTTTCCGCAATGACAGCGACACTTACCGGGACCGCCAACTCGTAGTCGAGCGACTCTCCACTGTCTCCGGGCGGTTACCGCAGGGGGTCCATCCGCCAATCATGGCGCCTCTCAAGTCCACCACTGGGGAAGTTCTGGTGATCGGGCTGAGCTCTGACCGGCAATCGCTCATGCAACTTAGGACAGTGGCAACCTGGAGTCTCCAGCCGCGCCTGCTGGCAGTTCCCGGTGTGGCCAGCATCAGCATCTTTGGTGGAGAAGTGAAGCAAATCCAGGTGCAGTTCCTTCCGGAAAAGCTGGTGCAGTATGGCCTCTCGCTGGATGACGTGATCGCCGGGGCGCGGAAAGCAACGGCGATGTTGGGAACTGGCTTTTTAGAAAACGGGAATCAGCGTCTCATTCTGCGTACGGAAGGCCAGCCGATGACGGTGGAGCAGATTGCGGCGACAGTGCTGGTACGTCATAACGGCGCGAACGTCACTCTGGGTCAGATCGCCGAGGTCAAAGAGGGGGCGGAGCCTCCCTTCGGTGCGGCTCTAGTGCAGGGCAAGCCGGGAGTCATTCTCAATGTGAATGCACAATATGGGTCCAATATTATTCAGGTCACCCGGGAGGTGGAACAAGCCCTCCACGAACTGAGTCCCGCGCTTCAACGTGAAGGAATCGAAATGCGACCGGATCTATTTCGACCGGTCAACTTCATCGATCTCTCAATTCACAATATCCGGAACTCTCTTCTGCTGGGGGCCGTGCTTGTCATTCTCATCCTGTTTCTGTTCCTCTTTGATCTCCGCACTGCCGCTATCTCCTGTACGGCCATTCCCCTCTCGCTAATCGCTGCCATCACGGTGATGGACAAAATGGGCCTTGAGCTAAATATCATGACACTAGGCGGACTGGCCATCGCCCTCGGCGAAGTGGTCGACGATGCTGTCATTGACGTGGAGAATATCCTCCGCCGCCTGCGACAGAACGCTGCCAGGGTAGAACAGCGCCCGCTATTCGATGTGGTGTTTAACGCCTCCATCGAAGTTCGGAGCGCGGTGGTCTACGCCACTTTCGCGGTTGCGCTGATCTTTGTTCCAATCCTTACCCTCTCCGGACTTGCGGGGAGAATATTCGCTCCTCTCGGGATTGCCTACATTCTCTCCATCCTGGCATCACTGCTGGTCGCCCTCACCGTCACGCCAGCTCTTTCCATGCGTCTGCTTGCGCATCGCCGGCTTCGCTCTGAAGAGCCCGCGTTAGTCCACTGGCTAAAAACCCGCTATGTAACTGTGCTGGAAAAGATCGAGCGAGCTCCTCGGCTAGTTATGGGAGTTGCTGCGCTGGCTAGCCTGGGTGGAATCGCGACTCTTCCCTTTCTCAGCACGAGCTTTCTTCCTGAGTTGCACGAAGGACATTACATCGTTCACATGATTTCTGTTCCTGGAAGTTCGCTTGATGACTCTCTGCGCAGGGGCCGCGAGGTGACCGCTGGACTGTTAAGATTGCCGTTTGTGCGTTCCGTGGGCCAGCGCGTCGGTCGCGCTGAACTGGCTGATGATACATGGGGGCCCTACTACAGCGAGATCGAGGTTGATCTGAAGCCCTTGAATGGTAATGCAGAGGATGCTGCAAGGACAGAGATCCGGAGGACCTTGGCCAGGTTTTCCGGACTTGCCTTCTCCATGGAAACTTATCTGACCGAACGCATTCAGGAGACCATCTCAGGCTACACCGCCTCGGTAGTCGCGAACATCTATGGAACTGATCTCGATCGATTGGATCGCGAAGCGCAACAGGTCGCGCGGGTGTTGAGCCATCTTCCCGGAGCGACAGATGTGCAGATGCAGTCTCCGCCAAGTACGCCGGAGATCACAGTTGCGCTGCGTACCCCAGAGCTGCAACACTGGGGCTTTGACCCGGTCAGCGTGTTGCAAGACGTCCACGCGGCGTACGAAGGCGAGCAAGTCGGAGATATCTACGAAGGGAACCGAGTCTTCGCTGTCTCGGTGATTCTGCCACCATCATTGCGCAATCGCGTCGACTCCGTTTCAAAACTGCCCCTCCGGAATCTGGAAAACATCTATCTGCCTCTTGGCCAGCTCGCCAGTGTCTACGAAAGCTCCGGGCGTTACTCTGTTCTGCACGATGGCGCGCGCCGGGTTCAGACGATCACCTTGAACGTGGCCGGCGGCGATGCTGGCGCCTTCGTGCGGAAAGCACAAGGTCAGATTGCCACGGACGTGAAGTTCGCCCCGGGTGATTACGTTCAGTTCCACGGCACTGCGGAGGCGGAGGCACAGTCACACCGTGATCTTCTGGCGCATTCCGTATTGGCGGCTGTCGGAATCGTCCTGCTGCTCTCCGTTGTCTTCATGAACGTGCGCAATTTGCTTCTCGTGCTTGCCAATCTGCCCTTCGCACTGGTGGGGGGAGTGCTGGCCGTATTTGCAAGCGGAGGAATGCTCTCGCTGGGCGCGATGGTCGGTTTCGTCACGCTGTTCGGAATTACGATACGCAATTCCATGATGCTGATCTCGCACTATGAGCACCTGGTTGCAGTGGAGGGCAAAGAGTGGGGCTATCGAACCGCAATTGACGGTGCAGCGGAAAGGCTTGTTCCGATTCTGATGACCGCTCTCGTCACGGCGCTCGGCCTGTTGCCGCTTGCTATCAGGAGCAACGCACCAGGGCAGGAGATTGAGGGACCACTCGCCATCGTTATCCTCGGTGGCCTGATGACATCGACTGCACTCAATCTGCTTGTCCTGCCAACCCTGGCGTTGCGCTTCGCACGATTCGAGAAAGTGGAACAATGACATCGCGCCTGATAGCAGCGCTTGTTGCGTCGACGAGAAAGCAAGCCAAGTGTATCCATTCGGCGGAAATGGGCGTTTCGGAGTATTCACCCACATCCCGGAAGCGCCTTTTGATAGGAATGGGCCTGCCGGTTTGCCCGTTGCCGGTTATCCGACCGGCATTTTTCGCCACATCGTGCTGGAACGCCCGCTATCCCAAAGAGTGGACGTCTGGAGTTCTCACGTGCTCGGGACGGAATCCGACCCCGAGCACCCGCGCAGGGATTCGGCGCAAAACTGGGAAATCTCGCAGCAATTTGAGTGGCCAGCCGACTCTCAGGGGTTTCGAACTGCCCAGGACGTGCTTGATCCCTTTGTTTTGCACAATGAGCTGGACGCGCTGGGTAGCGCGCGTCGGGAAATCCCTGCGCCGCTGGACAACCTGCAATTCACTGCCGAACGAATTCTGCCGCAAAAGTCCGTTTCTGAGGAGATTTGCAATGGCCACCGCATCTTGAATCGCGAGATTGATGCCGACGCCGCCAATCGGTGACATGGCGTGCGCAGCATCGCCGATGCAGAAGTGGCCTGAAGTCCCCAATTGGGACCGTCTCGTTCTAAAAGGGACTTTTCCTCTTTTGCAGTGGGAGTCGACTCAGTTAACAGACATTAACCCCTCGCCGCCGCCCGCCCCAACTGGTGATACCAGACCAACGCGCTCAGCCAGGTGCGTATCTCCGACGGCGTCCAATTCTGAGCGGATTGTCGGCGGCGCATTGGCCATGATGCGAAAGCGCCTGCAAA
>DASYBJ010000527.1:0-4521 GCA_036500845.1 Acidobacteriaceae bacterium | reverse complement strand
GACAAAAATCTTATCTGCACCCCGAATCAGTTTGACTTCAGCCTTTACTGCTCCGCTGTGCTTTCTCAGATTCTGAAGCGCCTCCTGAACGATTCGGAACAAACATAGAGCAACGTCCGGATCGACGAGACGGGGGATATTTTCGGCCGAAAAATCGATCTTGACACCTTGCCGATCGGCGAACTCCTTGCACAGCGAGCTCACGCCCGATTCTAGTCCCAGGATCTCGAGCGTGGAGGAATGCAAGCGATGGGAAACGGTGTGGACATCGGCTCCAAGCTCGCTAGCCGACTTGATAAGGTCCTGCAATTGCTGCTTCGCGATGCGCGGCGAATCCGGCAGAGCTTCCGAAGCAGTTTTCAGTCCCAGGGCATGGAGCGCCACGCTGACCGAAATCATCGTGAAGTTCGGCTGCCAATCGGCTCCGTTCTTTCTCCTGCGCGTCGATCAATAGTCCACTAAGTTGCATCTGCGCATCCCTGGCCAACCTTAACTCTTTTCGACTGAACTGGAGGTAGGCTGCAAAAGCAGAAAGACCAAGAATGATCAAGAGGGCGCTGATCCAGATCGACCTCGTGCGTTCCCATATGGACAATTCGCGATAAAGCACTGTGCTGCCGACAGGAAGATTCTTCTCTCTAAGTCCCCAACGGCGCAAAGCCCTCCAATCAAACATATAGACGTTACCGTTCCTGACGATTGGAGTGTTCTGCGGCTTCACACCGCCTAGAATCCTGACTGCCATTTTTGCTGCAACTTGACCGTCTCTAACCCAACTAATCAAATATCCGCCGACAGTTCCTGCACCCAGATCGACATCATCCACGACAAATATCGGCGCGTTTGCCGCTCCAACAACGAGTGGCACCGATTGAGCAGCATCAATAAAGTGGCTACCAGCCGCGTCTTGCATCAGAGATGTGTAATAGATGATCGTGTGGCTAGGAAGCTGTCTTAGTCGTACCAGCAGCGTCGGCATGTCTAGATCAGTCAGATAAGTAAAATCCAGCTTCGACTCGTACTTGCTGAAGCTCTGTCTTGCAAGGTTCTCCAGATACTGATCAAAGCTATTTCTACCGCCCACCACGACGACGTGCTTGGTATCAGGCAGCAATTTGAGCGCTGCTAAAAGCGTCGTCTCGGGCTGCGCTACTCCCCAAACACCTGTGAAATGGGGGTCCAGTTTGAGTTTACCTACCATTTCTTCTGTCGTACCGCAGAAGATGATCGGAGTATCGTGGAAAAAACTCTCATGCGATTCAATCATGAACCGTAGGGATGCTGGCCCCGCCGTAATGATCACATCCGGCTTGCGACTTGAATACTTGAGAACAATCCACGCACGGATTCTGCGCTGAAAGGCTTCATCCGAAAAGAGAGTCGATTCGAGTGTCTCGGTATACAACTCAATCTGATACGGAGATTGCTCTAATGCTGCTACGATCGCCTGATCCAATGCCACTATCCCAGGCGAGGTCATGTACCCGAAGTCGTTGAATAGAAGCACGCGGCGGATTGGTTTTAGGGCCTGTGTTGAAATCGATTGCGGAAAAGCAAATGCGACGGCTGCAACAATCATCAGGAGAAGTCTTGCGGCGATTCCGATACGGACTGAAGTGCCTCGTGCAAGGGCGCCGCGCCCCGGGATCTGGTGCTCCGTTGGAGCTGACACCGAAACCTCCAAGGAAGCTTCTAAATTGAAGCCGCCACCTGAATTTTACTCCTGGCACTACCCGACCAAATCGCTTGGGTACCTGATTATCGGCGGCAAGGACTATCATACGCGCAAAATTTCGGGCCGATACAAAGTGGCAATGAAGAATCACCTTGTAAATGACCGGGCCTCTGAATAGCTTTAGCAAGAGCAAAATACTTTGCGCGTCGGGATTCTTCCCGGGAGGCCATCATGAACTTCCGATTGAGACGGGTACTCCCTTCACGACGACGGATCTTTCGAGGTGGATTGGCAGTCATTACTGTGATTGCACTGGCCTCTCCCTTATCGAGCCAGACAACTGCCACGGGCGCACTGGCGGGTGAGCTTCTCGACCCAACCGGTGCCGTGATTCCCGGTGCAACTCTCCATCTTGTCAACCAGGGCACAAGCAGAACTTTAACTGCGATATCCACTGACTCTGGCAGATTCAGTTTTCTTCTCCTACCGCCAGGATCCTACGAACTGCAAGCCAGCAAAACCGATTTTGAGACTCTGGAACTTTTCGGTCTCGAAGTATATGTCACCGAAACGCTCGAAGTCGAAGCACGAATGCGTCTCGCAACGCAATTTCAGAATACGCAGGTTGTCTCCGAGCCATTGATGGTTCAAACCGACAACTCCGTGCTCGGAAGAGTAGTGAATGAAAGCACGGTTACGGGATTGCCGCTCGTAACGAGGAACTTTGCGCAAATCGCGGGACTTTCCCCAGGTGTTGCGGTCGGGGTTTACAACGCTGGAGAACTCGGCCTGGGTGGGACCGCGCTCTCGCAAATAGCCCCCTCCAACGACGGAATCTTTGTTCATGGGGCTCGCTCTTACGACAATAATTTCGTACTCGATGGTGTGAGCGTCAGCGACGTTCAGGGCAGTGGATCGGGAAGTGGAGGAATTCCCCTCCCAAATCCCGATAGCCTGCAGGAATTCAAGGTACAGACCGGCCAGTATGACGCTGGTTACGGTCGCTATGCAGGAGCCAACGTAAGTCTGGTTACAAAGACGGGCGGAAATACCTTTCACGGGAATGTGTTTGAGTTCTTCCGAAACAAAGTGCTCAACGCAAACGACTACTTTCGCAACTTAGCCGGCCAGCCGCGCGCTGTACTCAACGAGAATCAGTTTGGGTTTTCGTTTGGCGGGCCCATAAAGAAGGAGAAGTTGTTCTTCTTTGGTTCGTATCAGGGAACGCAGCAGGTTAATGGCCTGGCTTCTGGTCAATCCCGGATAGGCTGCGTGGCTAGCGTTGTAGAACCACCCCTCACCAACGATCGATCCCCTTCCGCGCTCGGAAAATTGTTTGCCGGGATGGCCGGTTCCCTGGGCGGCGAAACTATTAAGGCGGACGGATCGAACATCAATCCTTCAGCTTTGGCGCTGGCCAACCTAAAGCTTCCTGATGATTCGTTCGTCATTCCAACTCCTCAAACTAAGGACGAATCAAAGCCGCTTGTTCAGCAGGGATTCTCCATCTTCTCCGAACCATGCCACTTCAGTCAGAACCAGTTTTTGGCGAACCTGGAGTACCTTCCCTCCACGACCGGAAAATACGACATTCTGTTCTTTATCTCCCCTGAGAATCAGAACGTTACATTTCCTGGCAACGGTCTTAATCCCATCGGCAACGTACCCGGATTTTCAAGCCCGAGCAACAGTGACTTCGCAGTCGTCTCCATTGCCCGCACAGATACCTTTCACAACGGATCACTCAATGACGGACGATTTGGATACGTCCGAACAACGACGAACACGAAGGCACAGAGTGCATTCGACTGGTCAGGCATAGGTGTCGCAGAAGGAGAGATGAGTAACAACAATGAGTTGCCGAGTATGGAGATTCAAGGCTCGGTGAGCATCGCATCCGGGTTTCCGAGGAGCATAACCCAAAACAGCTTCTTCTTCGGCGACGTGTTCAGCTTTGTTCAAGGCGCCCACACATTGCGGGTGGGAGGATCGATAACAAGAATTCAGGACAACATCAATCTCGTCGGACTCGGATCGTTTCTACGATTCCTCAGCTGGCCGGATTTTTTGCTCGGCCTTGGTGCAAAAGACAATGGCACAAGATTCAGCAATGTCTTCTCCTCGTTCGATGACTTTGGGTTGACCGTTCGAGAGTATAGGGGGTGGGAGGGTTCGGCGTTCGCTCAGGACAACTATCGAGTCACTAGCTCCCTCACACTCAACGCTGGCATTCGGTTCGAAAGGCTCGGTCAATTTGGAGATAGCCTTGGTAGAAACGCCACATTTGATTTCAACAAAGCCGTGGCAAACCCACCCGCTGAAGGAAGTCTGGCAGGATACATCGTAGCTTCGAATTTTCCAGGAACTCCCCCAGTCGGCGTAGCTCGCACAAACAACACGTTTGGGAATTATGCGGAAGGACAAAACACAGTTGCCCCGCGAATCGGATTCGCTCAGCAGATAATGCCGGGGTCAATGCGCTCCGTACTAAGGGGCGGCTATGGTGTTTACTACTCGCGCCCAACAGGTCAGGCGTTCTACCAAAATGTACTTGGTGCCCCGTTTTCCGTGTTCCGGCTGAACTCCGGATTGGCAAACGCGAACGCCACGTTTCAAGCACCTTTCCTGCAGCCATTTCCAACACCCCAGTCGTTCCCGATGTTTCCTGCATATTCGCCCACCTCCGTCACGACCGTTTATGCCGTCTCTCCCTATTTTCAGCCGGCAATCATTCAACAGTACTCGCTCAATCTGCAAGCCGAGGCCCCAGAGGGCTGGCTCCTCGAAGTGGGATATGTCGGTACTCACGGATCGCATCTGGTCCGGCAACGTTCTCTCAACCAGGC
>DASYBJ010000526.1:0-12689 GCA_036500845.1 Acidobacteriaceae bacterium | reverse complement strand
CGCATACGACAGATCCTGCGGGAACCTTGCGCTGAGCTGCGCCATGGCAGCTCGCACTGCTTTGGCTGCCTGCACTGCATTCGAACCAGGGAGCTGATAGAGGGCGATGATAGCGGAAGGTTTTCCGTTATAACGCGCACCGAGGCTGTAGGTTTGAGCGCCCAGCTCGATGCGGGCAACATCCTTCAAACGCACCATCGAGCCATCCTGGTTGGCGCGTAAGATGATGTTTCCGAACTCCTCGGGGGTAGTTAGATAGCCCTGAGTGCGGACCGTATAGGTAAGAGCCTGCCCGTGGGGTATGGGCTCGCCGCCGATCTGCCCTGCAGGATTGACGTTGTTTTGTGTCTGCATGGCGGCAGTAATCTGCGGAACCGTGATACCCAGCTTGGCCAGCTGGTCCGGCTTCACCCATATGCGCATGGCATATTTGTCAGAGCCAAACACCTGCACCCGCGAGATTCCGTACACGCGATTCAGCTGATCCGCGAGATTGATGTAGCTGTAGTTGGCCAGGAATTGGCCGTCATAGGTTCCACGTGGCGAATAAAGCGAAATCAACATCAACGGTGAAGTAGGCGACTTCTGTGTCGTGATGCCTGCCGTGTTCACTTCAGCCGGAATCTGAGACTGCGCCTGCGAGACACGCAATTGTGCCAGTACCTGATCGATGTTCGCGTCCGTCTGGACTCCGAAATCAACGTGGAGCTGCATCTGGCCGTTGCTGGCGCTGGTGGAGTACATGTAATCCATGTTGTCCACGCCGCTCATTTGCTGTTCTATGGGGGTCGCAACAGCCTGCTCCAGCGTCTTCGAATCCGCGCCCGGATACGTAGCCTGAACCAGAATCTCTGGCGGCGCAATATTGGGAAACTGCGCGGTGGGCAGGCTCAGCATGGCAACAACGCCCACGATCACCATGACAATGGAGATGACCATGGCCACAATGGGCCGGTTTATGAAAAATTTCGACATGTTTACTGCCCTTCGCGCTTGCGGTCAGGCACTGACGCCGTAGTCGCGGGCTGGGGTGATACCGGCATTCCATCTTTCAGCTTGGCTAGGCCATCGGTCACCACCCGCTCGTTGGGATGGATACCGCTCGTGATGAGCCAGTCGGAACCGAGCTGGGGACCAAGCGTTACGGGTTGGATGTGCACAGTATTGTCGGGATGGACCACGGCGACCTGATAAGAGCCCTGCAATTCGTTCACCGCACGCTGCGGAACCAGCAGAGCGTCGTGGCGAATTTCTGTTTCAGCCTTGATCCGTCCGAATTGGCCGGGACGCAGCAGATTCTGAGGATTCGGGAAGCTGCCCGCGATCTGTATGGTTCCCGTCTGCGGGTTGACCTGGCGCTCAACAAAAACGATATGTCCCTTGTAGGGATAGATGCTGCCGTTTCCCAGCGTCAGTTCGAGCGGCACCGCGTTCCCGCTGCTGAGCAGATCCGCTTTCCCTCCAGCTTTCACGCGGCTCGACAGCGCAAGATACTCCTGCTCGCTGATGGAAAAATAAACCTTGATCGGGTTTACCTGAGAGACCGTGGTAAGCGCCGAAGTCGGGCTAACCAGATTGCCTACCTGCACCAGCGCCCGCCCCGCGATTCCCGTGATGAGCGAACGAACCCGGGTGAAGCCCAGATTCAGTTGCGCCTGCTCTACATTTGCTTGGGCGGTACTAACCGCAGCCCGCTGATTTGCCTGCTGCTGTACGTCATTGTCGAGCTGGCTTTGCGCGATGGCATGCGCTTTGGCTAGGGGCGTATCGCGCTTTACGTTGATATCGGCCAAGCCAAGCTGTGCCTGGGCCTGCGCAAGCTGCCCTTCCGCCTGATCGAGCGTCGCCTGAAATGGCCTGGGATCGATCTCGAACAAGACCTGACCGGCCTGTACGACGGAGCCTTCCCGGTAATCCTGCTTGATGAGGTAGCCCGTCGATACCTGGGGCTGAATCTGCGCATCGACGTACCCATCGAGCGCGGCGACCCAATCGCCGTAGAGAGGCACGTCGCGCTGTTCCACCGTCGCGATGCTTACTTCGAGCGGCCCCGTCTTTGGCGGTCCCGCCTGTTTCTTCGCGCACGCTGTCAACAGCAAGAGGCTTGCGGCGGAAAGCGCACAGAGTCCGATGAGTTGGGAACGCCGCGTCCATAGAGGCATTTATGTCAGTAACTCCGTTTTTGAGAGAACGTACGGCAAGGCAAATGAGCTCTATTTACTCTGTTCGCGGAATGGCTCGAACAGGAGGCTCGCAGGGGGCAGGACTTTTCTAATAAATGACATACATGTATGTAATGATCCAGGGAGCGTGGAAGATGCAAAAGTTCTGATTTTCCTTTGCAATCCTTGGCAAAAAAGATGGCAGATCTTTGCCAGTTCTACAGATTGGAAGTGGGGCTGAGTCGGCCTCATCGGAACAGCATTTTTGTCACGCCGCAAGGAGAGAGCCGTATGTCCAACGCTCCAGATCTTGCCAATGGCAGTGAGAACAGAGTCCTGGTATCGAAGGGCTGGATTCAGCGCCAGCGAGTACGATGCCAAACTCGATCAGCTTCGCTTGCGGCAGAGGTTCCCAAGGGCGAACAGTGAGCATCGAACCTGCAGGAACGGAGGGGCTGTCGTTTGAATTGAATGGCTGACATGTGGCACATCCTTTGGCATTGTCAAAGCATTTGCTATGCCAAACCGGCGTCGTACCACAACCCACTGGACTACAGGTTTTCGTGCAGGGCTTTGATCGTTCTTCTCGTTATGGAATGGGTGAGGGCGGAAAGATTGACGCGGATGTCGTCCAAATGTGAACGCGGTTGACGGCTTCGGCTATCATCGTGGGCGTAAGCGCTAGAACATGAAAACGGCTGCAACCCCGCCTACGAGAGAAAGAGCCACGGATGTGAGAAACACATACAACAGGTACGGCACCGAAGAGTCGTCAGCAGCGTCTTTCATTGTGACCTCCCCCTTTGGTTGTTTACGTGCGGCGACCAGAGATAGCCCTCTGCGCCGGGGAATGCGTCGGGATTGCCCGCAGGCCAGCGAGATCACAATGATCTTCCTGCTGGAATCGAGAGAAACAGCTAGGGCCGCCTCCACGCTTGGTGAACCAGTGCTATACCCAGGCCGAAGCACAGCATTGCAATTGCTCGGAGGGCCGGCACGTAAGCCGTGCCCAACCACGCGACATATCGAGGAAGCGCTTCTTGACTACACTCCATACAAATGCCCCGCATCCCGAATAGAATGCAAACCACTCCTAGAAGGAAGCAGATCCACTGCTCGATGCCGATGATGGTTGTGAGCTTCGAGTCGTTTTGTTCACTTCCTCTTCTCAAGAGGTATCCTCCGTCTAGCGCAAGGCTTCGGTGGCCACCCCTCCTTACTCGGCATGTTCTTTGCTCAACAGGAAGGTAAAGATCCGTCACCAAGTGACTGGCGTCCGCCGCTTTCGACCGGACGAGATCGCAAATCCGCCGCCTTAGGAGTCTTGGCGATCGGCGATCCCTTTCCGACGACCCTTTCGGCTTTACAAAAAAATGACATACATGTATGTAATGAGCGTCTGAATACGAAGGATGCAAATTTATTTGAATTTTTGCCATTCGCGGCAGGAATAATAGGACTGTACCGGGTTCTTAAGATCGGAAGTGACTATGAGTCAGCGTCGCCGAAAAGTGGTTCTGCCACCCCGTGGTGAAAAATCGATGATTCAACGGCGAAAAAGAAACCCAACGGCCCCACCCGCTGGATCACGGCAGCACCTTCGTACCGCGGCCACCCGCAAAGCTTTGCTGGCGGCTGCCTTCAAGGTCTTTGTCCGGGACGGTTTCGAAGCATCCCGCATTGAGGACATCGCGGCTGAGGCGGGACGCAGCCGAGGCGCGTTCTATGTCAACTTTTGCGACAAAGCTGAAGCGTTCTTAGCCCTGCGAGAGCAACAGCTGTTGACCTTTCACGCCAGAATCCGAAACCACCTGCAAGGCCAAGCGACACGCGAAGAGCAACGTCAAGCCGTGGAAGATCTCTTCGTCGAACTTGTGCTCGAGAAATCATACTTGCTCTTGGAACTGGAGTTTAAGCTTTTCTCCATTCGACATCCGCGGCTGTTGAAACGTGTAGCGAAAAAGCATATCGGAGCCAAACATGAAATGGAGGAACTTCGCGACATTTTGCCCAAAGGCGACACATTCAGGGTGCAACAGAGAACCCTGTCCTTCGAAGCAATTCTCGAAGGCTTCGCGTTGAACTTCGCCTTCGACTCCGAAGTAATGACTCGTGAATATCTTAAGAGTTGCGTGCCGCATTTGGCACGAACTGTCATGGGCTGACCCCTTGAGGCCCATAGACGCCCATTTTGTCTGGCGCCGAAGACCACGCTCTCAATGGATGAAAGAGAGCGACGCGCCGTGAACAAATCGTCACAATTACCAATCCTTAACTCAAGACGGACTTCTCGCGCAGTTGTGAGGAAGCAATCTCATGGACACTTACTAGGTCGAGTAAATGAATCCGGGGGCAACTTCCGGGAGCTGCGTGTGTGTGGTCATTTGACGGGAAGTGTTGAGCTCGGAGTGGTGTCCGCGTCCAGATCGCCGAGCATGAACTGAATTCCAGAAAGGAAATATAGCGCTAGCTCAGGTGAGTCGAATAAGGTCGGATTATGTCCCAGGATGCAAAAGAAGACTCTGCCTTTTCCATAGCTGCGAATCCAACTCACCGCATAGTCCGAATCTGGGCGCGAGAGTGTGCCGGGCATAAAGGGCGTTCCCTGGTTCATATCGGTCTTTGCGACATCCATACTTAGGAGAATGTGTAATTTGTCGCGCGAATAAGGTGGAGTCACGAAGCGGAAGAATTCGTCCTGATATTCAAACTCCTGCCCATGAAACGCAGCAGTCAAGGGGCTATGAGGATCGTCTATTTTTACCCAGAATTTTTCGGTGTTTTGACGATGTACGCCCCGCGTGACACCGATCATCTCGTGAAATTCAGGCCAATCCATGGAAGCGTGGCTCGTACTATGATTGCCACCGAGGCCACCGCCTTCCCGGACAAAGCGAAGTAATCCCTCCCGAACTTCCGGATCGACAAAGATCATCCCAACCGTATTGTTCAGAAAGATCGCGTCGTAGTCTTTAATCTTTGGATATTTCAGATTGTCGAGATTGTCGTTGAACACCGCTTCATAAGCACCGGTTTTTTGGCCCATCATTGCAAGGGCGTAGTTTTCAGCGGGAATAGAACGATGCCCCCCATAGGCGATGTTCAGATCCAGCACCAGGAGCTTGCGGAGTTTCCTCGGTTTCGCGGGAGCTTCGGTAGGCAGTGCGGACTCGATCTTTTGTTTTTCCTCGGGGCTCAATCGATCGGGTCCGCGGCTTTCCGTGGTGCGGGATATTTCATCCACCCGCTCGGCCATCACGGGCAGCAGAGCTTTCTCGAAATCATCAAGAGAACGGGACGTATCAGCCATGGTGTTGGTCGAACCTGTTGCGTCGACGGTGATAAGAGAGGGCTTTATTTCCAGCCGACACATCTCGCGGAGAAATTGCGGTATGCCGGCTACGCCCGTTCCTAGGGCGACATTGTGACCGGTCGCTCCGAGCGCGCTTCGGTCGCGCAACCCCACGACCAGCAGCCGCTCTTTTATTTGGGAAAGAGTCTCTACCGGCTTGCGCCCTTCCTGCAGCCAAACGCCTGTGTCGGCGCATACGCCCAGGCGATCGCTATGACCTTGAACAGCCGCCAGCACGTCCTTTAAATTTCCGCAAAGAGCTACATTCAGTCCATACTCGTTGGCCAGCTTGTCAACCAACGATAGATCCTCCGGTATTCGCTCCAAGACGATTGTCTCAACCTTCAGATCCTTAGCAAATCCGAATAACTTTCGGCTAGAGGTCTCGTCTGGCCCCATGGCAGGAAACTGGTACGCGACCATACGGATGTTTAAGGCAAATAGCTTGTCCTGTATTGCCGTGATTTCTCCAGGCTGCAGATTGTAGTCAACGTTCTTTGGGATTCCTTCGTCGACCTTTTGACTGCTGGAACCTTCTACATTGGATAAGTGCAGAGAATCAGTACTCTCGAGCGTAGTGAATAGGGTGAGTTGCGGGAAACGGTCGGCCGAAATCCCTACGTTCCAGCCGAGAATCGGCGCAGCCGCCATGCGCATCGCCGACCATGGTTCCCAGCGTTTCGCCTCGCGTCCTGCTGGGGAAGGCTGCCCCGGCAGTCGTGCTGGCTGTCCCGTTGCCGAGTGTCCTGGCGCTTGTGCCAGAGCAGTTGCGACAACGGACGAAAGCATGAGTGCAAATAAGGAAGAGAAGATTCTGTAGCGCATCTCCGGTTATTGTCCGAACGCGAGAAGTACATTTCCCGGCACACCATTCTGAAAACCGGTATACCCCGAGGTTACGTAGAGCATCCCATTCGCGACTGTGGGGCCGGCAGATCCGATGGAACCGCCATGAGCCTTTACGCCGTTTACAGTTGGGACTTCTTGTGTTGTGTCGTACTCCCAAATCGGTCTTCCATCAAACGAATTGAAAGCGCGAAGCATTCCATCCAAGCCTGCGGCAAACACGACACCCGGAATGACAGTTATCGCTGCGCTAAAACCAGCATGGGTCTTCATAGATTCCTGCGCAGTGACCGGGGTATACCACTTTTCCAGGCCATCTGAAATTCGGAGGCCCACGACACCGCCTGAACGAAAGGCAAAATAGGCACTCTCGTCATCCATTGCGCCGCCGAAAACAATTTGGCCGCGCGACACGTCGGACATCCACACCAAAGCGCCCTTGTTATCCGGATCATGCGCCCAAACCATGCCCGATTTCTGTCCGGCGACTAAAAGACTGCGGCCATTTGGCAGATTCGCGAGCATGGCGCCCGAAGAAATATCCCAATCGGGGCCTTCCGGGTCCGGGCAGTAATAAGAAGCCGGCATGGCGGGAGGTTGATAACCAGCAGCATTCGCAGGTCGCGCCGGACGTGCTGGTTTCGGTGCAAAGCCCGGAGGGGGATTGCCTTGAGGACATCCTGTGTGCCACACGTCGTCGGGCTCGTCCTGCTTCACCCAAAGGATTTTCCCCGTATCCAGGTTTAAAGCGATAATGGCATCCGAACGCCCAGCGTCAGGGGCGGAAAAAGTGTTTCCGGTCCCGAAGTAGATTGCACTTCGCTTGGGATCGATCGTCAAAGGACCCCACACTCCGACCCCCGCCGGCCCCATAAAGGTCTTACCATCGGGAGTAGTTTGTTTTGTAGGTGGATCCGGAAGCGTGTAGGTCTTCCAGATCTGCTTTCCGGTTTCCGTGTCCAGTGCAGCCACCATGCCTCGAAACTGGCAGCAAGCATAATTCGCGCTCGATGATTCGGGCTCCTCAAGCGAAGCTACCGGCACGTAGAGACGACCCTTATACAACATAGTGCCGCCCGTGATGCGAGAGAGTGGCTGTGGATCAATGGGCACCTTCCAGATCAGGTCGCCAGTGCTGGCATCGATCGAGTAGACATTCCCACGGACATCGCCGAAGAATGCCGCATACTTTGTCGAACCTGGTTTCGTGGGTCCTATCGTAATTGCACTACGAATTCCTGCACCGGCTGGAAAGGACCAGTGGACGCAGCCACTGGTGGCGTCGATCGAATAGACGAAACCCGCATCAGAGGAAACAAAAACTCTTCCGGCTACAATTGTCGGTTGTCCGTAGACTGAATCAGCAGCGGGTAACCCAAAGGCCCATTTCAATTTGAGCCTCCCAACCTTCGCCGGCGATAAATCGGCGGCTTTTGCCGGCTGGAAGCGCGTAGTGGCCAGATCGGGGCTCCAGCCATTCCAGGATGGAGTGGAAGCCAAATCGTGAATAGGGGGATTGCTGGAGCAGACATTTGTCATGCTGCTGGCATCCCCGCTATCGGCTGCACCAAGCTTCCGGCCACCGACCCATTCCGCGATATCGCGCTTCTGCTGGTCGGTCAGATCCTTCGCCATGGGGACCATGTCGCCCTTCGTCAAGACAGCATAAATATGCTCCGGACTCATCTTCTTAAGAGTGGCCGGAGTAGGTGCAGCCTCCACCTTGCCATGGCAAGTCTCACAATAGTTCCCGAATATTGTGGAACCCGCACCTTCTGTTGTCCCCCGTCCGCGCGGGGATGCCGACGATGCTGACCCTTGCGGTAGACCCGGCTGCTGTTGGGGTTGAGCGTGCCACTGCGCTAGCAAAAACACCGCGAACAGCACGATCAACGTTCCATGAATCCTCTTCATATGCTCGCCTTTCAGAAGTTAAATCGGCCGCTGAACTGGATATGCCGTGCCGTATTTTGAGTCGATGTAACTGTACCGAAGGTGGTCGAATCGATGTTAGTGGCGGGTGCAGCGTAGATCACGTTATTCAGCAGGTTGAAAAAATCTGCCGCAAGTTCAAATTTGAATCGTTCGCGAATCGTGACTGTCTTCCGCAGCGTTGAATCAATTTCCCAGAAAGACGGCGCGGTAAGACCAAACGGAGCGGAGCGTGGTTCGTTGCCGAAGGTATATGGAGCGGGATTTGCAAAGGCGGCCTTATTGAGGTAGACGCCTGTATGAGCATTTCCGGAGCCGACCTTTGAGGTGACAACGCTGCCAGTAAAGCCCGGAGTTACATTGACCATGCAGACTGAGACGATACCAGGTGTCTGGCATCCACTGCCTACAACGCCCAGCGGCATACCGGTCTCAAAGCTATAGATACCAGCCACGGACCAGCCACCGAGCACACTGCTGACAATCGCATTGTCACCGCCCCAATGCCCCCTTCCAACGGGAAGTTGGTAGACTCCAGTCCAGTGAAGGTTATGACGATGATCGATTACGCCACGCCCGCGATCCGCATGGGGATTGAACGGGTTACGTGTTCCACCAGTAACCGCGCCTAGTTGAGTCGCGGTGCCGTTCAGATTGTCGATCTCTTTAGCCCAGGTGTAAGCAAATTGTGTTGCCAGACCTTGTGCGAATCTATGTTCCATTGTGACCTGCATTGAATTGAAACTGGAACTAGCCTCATCGCAGGAGTAGCAAGTCGTGCCGCCCGCGCCCGTGCCGCCGTTAATTGCCGCGGCGTACTGAGGAAATGGTGCCAGCATGGTGGCGATTGTGCCTCGGAAATTGCTAAAGGGAAGGTGAATCTCAGGAAACTGGGCTTGCGCTGCTGCGATGGTTGAAGCTGACGCCTGGGCGTTCAACAGGCTGCCTAGGGCAAGATACTTCGGGTCCATAGAGTTCGAATATTTGCCCACGGCGGTATAGCGAGACAGGAAACGGCCCCCACTCGCAGAGTAAGTTAATCCAAAGGTGAAATCCGCCGGAAGCTGACGCTGGAAGCCGAAGCTCCAATTTATATAGTAAGGAGATCTGCCCGAGAGATTTGGATTCGCAAGGATTGGCACAGTGATCGCACCGGTCGGGTTAGTGGTTGAGTTGCCGGCCCCAAATCCAGGAGTAAGTAACGGGAAAGGCGTCACAGGTGTGTGCACGCCTTGGTCCCAGTAGAACGCCGGTTGACCTGTTACTGCCGATGCAATGGCGCTCGGTGGATTGAAACCAGTCTGGCCCGGGCCGTTGGGTCCATTGCCACCAATACCTAAAGCGCCGAGTGTATTGGCCATGATGAAGCCTGCCCGGACCACCGTCTTGCTATCCGGGGAATACGCCAACCCAACGCGCGGCTGAAAATTCTTATAATGCGTGGGAACCAGTTGCTTGCTGTAAACCAATGCTCCGCCAATGCCGCCTGCGGCCGGATTGGTCACAGATGGAACCATGAAAGAATAGCGGTTATGCTCTTCGCTGTAGGGGCTAAATACATCCCAGCGGATACCTAGATTCAGGTTCAGCTTGGGACTGACTTTCCAGTCGTCCTGAGCGAAAAGAGAATAATTGTGAAATCGCGATCCTGTTTCGACGACCGAATTGTTGACGATCGCTGCAGAGTCAACGGCACCGAGCAGGTAACTCGCATACGAATTGCCGGTCGTCGACACTAAGGTTGCGGATTTGGCTGCGAAACCAGCCGTTTCATTGGGGGAGAAGGTGAACGAGGCAGACGTACCCTGCGCAGGATTGGCTCGGTTATCCTGGGTAGTCTGATATGTTCCGCCAAACTTGAAAATATGATTGCCGCGGACCCACTCCAAACTATCCTGTCCCACGACATCGTTTTCCCATTCGTTGAAAGGGCCAGTGCTTGACCATGCATTTGGGGCATTCGAACCGTTAAACGTGATAAGTGGGAAGCCAGTCGCTGCCTGCCCTCCAGGAGGCAGTCCAGTCATGCCGGCTTTCTGCGGATAGTTGCCCGCTTGAGTGATTGGGGATATCGGAATCGACAGACGTACGACTCCGAAACCGAAGTTGTTCAATAAGCTGGGCGTGACCGTATAAGTTTCATGGATTTGCGCGATCAACGGACGCTCAACCACGATGCCCGGCGACGCGGTGTAAGGGAGAGGCAGCGCGGTGCCCGTGGGCGTTAGGTTCCCGGTGTAATCGGTAGTCCATTTGCCATAAGCAAACACACCATACAACATGTGTTTCTGGTTAATGTTGTAGTCCACTCTTACTGTGGTGTTCTTATTCGAGATCGAACGCTTCAATGGATTAATGTAGTTGTTTACAAAACCGTTCCCTGTCGGATTCGGGAGATAGGATTGGAACGACTGTGCAACCGGCAAAGTCGCTAGCCGGGCCGCGGGAATTTTATTGCCCGGGAATGGTTGCTTTGTACATACGACCGGGGTTCCGCTGCAGACCTGCGTCGCGGGATCGTAAATAACAGTCGGTAATGCGCTGAAATCGCCCATCCGCTCGGCGAGACTCGGAATTGTAAGAACAGTCGGGGCGGTCGTCGTGTTGAAGTCGTATGCGTCGTAATTTCCAAAGAAGAAGAGCTTACGCTTTAGGATTGGACCGCCTATATTACCGCCATATTCGTTCTGGTGATCAGCAGGAACGAAAGTGGTGAAATAATTCTTCGCGTCAAGAGCGGTGTTCCGGAAAAATTCAAATAAGTTGCCGTGAAATTGATCCCCACCGGCCTTGATGACATAGTTGTGAAAACCCTGGCCCTGATACTCCGCCTTCTCACCGTTGATTTCTACCTGGAACTGATTTACCGCGTCGACAGATACCGCCAAAGCGATCGGCCGCGTGTCGCCCATCTGGTTCGGGAAGGATATGGGGAGCCCCTCAAAATACAAGCCGTTAACTTCCTGTTGTCCCCCGTTGAACGAGGTATACGACGGACCTGCGGACTGGAGCACCACCGCTGCAACACCCGGAGCAAGGCTCACAAATGCGGTGGGATCGCGAGGAACACCCTGACTCATCTGGAGCGGAAGAGCAGCATACTGTTCGTTTCGCATGGTTGAGCCGAGGGTTGTATTGTCTGTTTGGATACCCTCGTTGGCTGCACTAGCCGTGACAGTGACCGTGGAGTTTGAGCTCCCCACGCTCAGTTGAAGATCCAAAGACACGTTAGCCAGTGCGTCGACTGCAACACTTTCGTGAATGATGGATTGGAAGCCCGCCCCGCTTCCCTCGATCCTGTAGACGCCGGCGGGAAGCACCAGCACAAACAAACCCGACCCGTTGGATGTACGCACCGTATCTACGCCGGTTGCTATGTTATGTGCGGTAACGGTTGCGTTCGGGACAACCGCCCCGGTCGAATCCGTGATCGTTCCTGTAACAGTCCCGCTGCTTTGCGCCTTGGCAAGATTTGCTGCAACAAACAGGCCCAAGAAAAGAAAACATGCTTTTATGAATTTGTTGTTCATCTTCCTTGACCTCCTTCTTCCAGAACGATCTCTGCGTCAGCAAAACTGCAGATGGACCAGGCAAATTAGTGTCAGCATATGATTAATGATGCTATATATGACATATCTGTTCCGGCGACATGACGCTATGCCTCTTCCTGAACTTCTGTCAATCTCTATTTGTGGATTTTTTGGCTATGCAGTGCCCATGGAAGAAGCTCCCGGCAAGTGAGTTCTTCTGAGCCGCTCGGTCGACCGAATTCGGTCTTTCCGAGATCGAATGCGAAGAGCGTCGAGAGCTCTATCTCTGCTCCGCAGATCAATGTTGAGTAGTTCACCCACGGTTAGCCCAGAATCTCTCAATAAGTAACAAACCTGTTGCGGCGTCAAAAGAGACCCAATTTTCTAGGGCCTGTTAACCCTATTAGGACGACAGCGACGGGAGCCAATTTTCTCGGGATCTAGAAGCGAGGAGCGACGAATATTAGGTATCTTCGAGCGACGGGCGACAACGAGGCCGCGGAAATTTGGCCCCGTCCCCCCTAGCTTCGCGGCGAAAGACGAAGCCTTGCGGCGAACAACCGAGCCATTCTTCTTATCAGCCTAGACCTTGTAACCACCAAAGCCTTCGGCCCCCGCCTCGCCGGGCTTGGTTTTCGCTCGCAACGCTGTTCGCCCTGATAGTGTTAACCTGACTTACGCAGTTCGAGGGTAGTAAAGAGGATAAGTATTTAAGAATCAGCAAAGGGTGGAGCTAGGTCTCCACCACAGCAGAGGATTATCCGGCAGCGCTTTGGGAGACCGGAAGGGGTGTAATGCGGGGAGGGCGAGCCGGAGTTTATCGAGCAGGATTCGGACGTCCGCTTCCGGTTGGGTATAGCGGGGAAG
>DASYBJ010000525.1:0-6254 GCA_036500845.1 Acidobacteriaceae bacterium | reverse complement strand
ACTTTCCGAAGAGCAGTGGCGACGCTCCTGGCTTCTTCAGTACCTGAACAGTCTTCTTCGAAGCGCGCGTGCAGGCGTTGTCTTCGTCGCTGATCTTTTCGACCGTCTCGAGAACACCGAACTGCTCCTGGAACTCGCGGCAAGAAAAAAGGCTCGCGCTCGAGTCTCCACCCACTGGGCGGATGGCCCAAGCGGAGCAAGTCGCGGCCGGTCAGGATGTATCCGTTGGCATCCATCTCGATGGTGCCCGCGAGCCACTGAGTATGCGGCGTGCCCCCGACGAGGACGAACAGACCGGCAGCCAAGCAAAGGTCCACCGATGAGAAACCAAATATGTCGAGGAGTTATGTGGCCCGAAAGTCTTAGGCTGACAATCTATTCAGTTGTCATTTTTCTTTTGAAAGAAATGTGTTCAGAAATAATCCAACGAAATCGTTCGAATGCCAAGGAGTCTCACGTGCACACGTGGACAGTCGCCTGGCTAAGCAGCCTGATGCGCGGTGATTTCGCTGGGCAAAGTGAACTGAAACGTTGCACCTGAGCCGGATGTGGCAGTAACCCACAAGCGGCCTCCGTGCGACTCGACTATCGAACGGCTGATTGCTAGTCCCATGCCGGTGCCCTGAGGTTTGGTGGTAAAGAATGCCTTGAAGATTTGCTCCGCCTGTTCTGGCTGTAGTCCCAGGCCCGTATCGTTAACCGAGATCAGGAGTTGACGATTGTCGTCCTGCTGCGACCTGATCGTAAGTTCACGTACAGGGCTCATGTCCTTCATGGCTTCGATGGCATTGAGCATGAGGTTCATCAATACCTGTTGCAACTGCACACGGTCCGCCATGGCCTTGGGAAGATCGTTGGCAAGTTCGCCATGGATCGAGATCGAATATCGGCTCGCCTCACTGCGAAGCAGGCCGATCATCTCCTGAATCACTTCATTCACGTCAAGCAACTCTCGTTGTGGAGATCCCTTCTTGAATAACAAGTTGATCCGGCTAATGATGTCAGAAGCACGGGTTACGTCTTTGATGATTCTCGAGGCTGCTTCGCGTGCCTCTGCCAGGTCGGGCTGATCGCGACCAAGCCACCGCAAGCAGGTTGTAGCGTCTGTTACCGCTGCGGAAATCGGCTGCTTGATTTCGTGCGCGAGCGAGGCGGTCAACTCTCCCATTGTGGTTATTCGGGTTACGTGCGCGAGATCTGCCTGTGCTTGACGCAACCTCTCGCGCTCTTCTTCTGCCCGCTTGCGTTCGGTCACATCCATGACGGTGCCTACGATTTCATTGATTTCGTCCGACTCATCCATGACAGGGTGAGCGATAGAGTGAAGGTGTTTTATCGTTCCGTCTGGAAGCACGATTCGAAAATCTGTCTCAGAGTCTACCCGCTCCTTGCGTGTGGATTCCATTTTCGCTCTCTGCTCAATCCCTGGCCGGTCTTCAGGGTGAACCCTGTCGAGAAAGCTCGACCAAGTGGGCTTCATTTTGCCGGGGTCGAAGTCATAAATGCGAAAGGTCTCTTGCGACCAGAAGAGAGCGTCGGTACGCACATTCCAAGCCCAACTTCCACTCCGGGTCAATCTCTGTGCTTCAGCTAAATAAGCCTCACTCCGCCGCAGGGCCTCCTCGGCACGCTTTTGTTCGCTCAAATCGAGCACGAAAGCGACGCCCTCATTCCCGCTTCCTTCGAAGCTCGCTGAGCCAACCAATACAGGTACCCGGCTGCCGTCTTTCCGGAGGAACTCCTTTTCAAATGGTTGCATGGTTCCGGTCGCCTTCACCTCTGCCACGAACCGTTCGTCGCGCTCGCGCCATTCTGCCGGCGTCAGGTCCGTCCAGCGCAAGCGACCCGAGACGAGATCTTCACGGCCGTATTCAACCATGTGGAGAAACGCTTCATTGGCTTCGATAATCTTACCTTCCAGGTTCCAGATGAAGATCCCGATAATATTGGCGTCGACCAGGCGCCTGATCTTCGCTTCGCGCTCCTGAAGATCTCCGTAAAGGTGGTGGAGTAGGCGTTCGTTTGCCAACCGCCGGTCAAACCACAAGGTAACTAGCACCGTACCCAGCAGCAGCAGCGTCGTCATTCCGATGCCGAATGCACCCAGCGTCGAGACTTCGACGGTATGACGCATTAGAGGCGCGTAACCAGGCATAAAGTATGCTGCCGCCATGGCTGTGTAATGCATGCTGGCGATACCCACGCCCATCAGCGATGCTGCAGCAAGCTTGGTCCACGTAAACTCTTGGTGAGATCTGCCGAATCTGAATGCGAGCCATGCGGCTATGGATGAGAACGAGACGGCAACGACTACGGACAAGGTCACGAGCCCTGGCTTATAGTGGTGCATGGCTGCTGAGCGCATCGCGGCCATGCCAACGTAGTGCATAGCGACGATTGCGCCGCCAAGACACACACCTGCAATCGCGGTATCAACGCGGCGCATGGTTTTCTTGCTCACGATGCACAGCGCTATGGCCGCGCCGGTAACGGCCGCAACCAAAGATAAGATAACGGTCGGCACGTGGTAGAGCACGGGCACGGGAAGGACAAATGCCAGCATGCCCACGTAGTGCATGGACCAGATTCCGAAGCCCATGGCGATGGCTCCGCTGGTGAGCCATATCCAGCGCCGCTGGCCGTCGGAAGCTGAGACCCGTTCCCCTAAATTGAAAGCAGCGTAAGATGCGACCATCGCAATTAGAATGGAAAGGGCGACCAAGCCCGCGTTATAGGTTCCGGCGATCATTTGAGGAGGGGAGCTGCTGTTGTGGCTCACTCGGAACTATACCACCGGACCTGGCGCGTTTTCTCCCCCGCTCGAGAGATGGATGACGAAATGCTTGGCGAGTGCTCGGTAACTAGGAAACTAGTGTGATCAGTATTGCCTGAACCGGGCAAGTAAAAATCTAGCTATAGCTAACTCCCCAGTCGGCATCTGGGAAGTTGAAAGAGCTGATTCCGGTCGGGTGAGTAGCCCCGGGGGATTTCACCCCAAGGCCCTCTCAGAACCGTGATCCGTTGTGGCACTCAGCGGGCCAGAAATAAGTCAGGCGCATAGAGAGCGATCGTGAGAACAGTCATCAAGATTCCGACGGAGGTGATCGCCACGGCGGGGCCTTCCTGAGGAGCATGGCTGTCCCAAGCGTTACCAGAATGGCTCCCGTGAGATAGGCGAGGAGCAACGGCAGAGGCACCCATGCCGCAGTAGGCCGTGCGTTAGGTACGCCGGGCGAGTACTGGGGATAGAGAAGGTTTTGAAGCCCAAAGAAGATGACGACGAAACCAGTCCACAGCCTCGCGATCAGCGCAAATCTGGTGGAAGGCTGCGCCCAGGAGCCTTGGCTTTCGTACATGAATACGCTTAAGGCGCCAAGTGCAAACTCTGACTCGCGGAGCGGGAAGACCTAGTAGATGCGGGTTCCGGAATGCGCAATCGCATTGGGCAAATGCAGCAGCAGCACAAACAGCGCAAATATCAGTGCCAGCAGCGGCGCAGACCATCGCATGCATCTTCTGGCGACAAAGCTCAATGCCGCCGCGATGAGAGCAACTCCCACGAAGTACGTGATGAACACGCGCTGTGGCAACCACTTCGGAACTAATTGCGCGAGGTCCCGGGTCACCGTGAAATGTTCGCCTGCGAAAGTCGCCAGCGCCGCGACTATAAATACGGCTCCAAGGGAGAGGATCCTCGATAGGCCGCTCGAAGCTCGCCCGAAGAGATCGCCTCGATATGTGCAAAGGCCGGCGGTGAAGAAACTTAATCCCAGCGCAGATGGCCAGACCACAAGTGCAGACATTACTCACCTCGAAGCTGCGGATGATCTTACGCGACATAGGTGCGCGCGTGCGCCAGATCTGAAAAAATCATCCGATTCTGCGCAAACTAACATCGGGGGAATTGGCTCCGCAGCCACCGCCTGCGTGGATCGCCTCTCTTATTTGCCCTGCGCTCTAGACAAAGCCCAATCAAGGACATTGCCAGATGGGCAAGGTGCCTGATTCCCGCTCTCCGCGCCACACGAGTCGACCCGATAATTGCACTCAGGCCGTCGACTGCGGACCATTGGGAGAATGTACGCGTGGACGGCTTCCGACGAGCGGCAAATGAGGACTCAACTCGCGAGCCTTGGACGGGCACGCTCCGCTTCTGTGAAGACGTGGGGAACGACAGAACAAGGGAGTCTTGTGTTCGAATGGGATCAGGCCGAAGCGGCATTCGATTGCGGCAGAAGCTCGTGGAAAGATATCTGACACTTTGGCAAAGCAGCCGACGGCACATGGAAGATCTTCCGCAGCATGGTGCTTCCTAACAAAATGAGGTGGCTGACCGGCGGCTTTGTTCCGATGTCGACGCGAGTCACTATTACGTTTCCCTTTGGAGGCATATCGGCCGCGGGTCAGACTAGTCGGTCCTTACCCCGCGCTGGCCATAGCTCGGATCGACTTCCCTGAGTACCCCGAAGCTGTAAGGGAAGGGTTGCCGACTACTCAACCGAAATCCAAAGACCGCGCCCCTTATCGTCGCCTGGCTGCCGCTGCGCGAGACCGCCTGATTCAGCATTGAAAGGCCTCGTCATCATTGGCGCGTCGCGCTGCCGCCTGCAGATCTCTCCTCCGGCCATGCGGATGAGGCGCAACGGAAGCCGATATCGCGGTGGCGAAGATCGGTTGGCGCGCTGAGCCGACCTGAGACTCGCACATCCCGCCCAATGTTATAGAACGAACCACCCTTCAGGATGTGCTCGCCCGGCTCTTTACCGGCGTCCTGTACCCATTCCCAGACATTTCCCAGCATGTCCCACAGTCCATAGCCGTTGGGCAGCTTTGTAGCCACGGGATGAGTACTGTCGTTGCTGTTTGGGTCGTACCACGCCAAGGATGCCAGCGGCTCCTTCGGCAAATCTGCAGCTCCTCCGTAAGCGGCATACTCCCACTCCGACTCCGTGGGCAGCCTCATGCCGATCCGGCTGCAGTAGGTCGTCGCGTCCGTCCAGCCGACCCGATCTGCCGGAAGATCCGCGCCTTTGTAGTACGAGGGATCGGCACTCATGACCCGCATGTATGCCGCCTGGGTCACCTCGGTGCGGCCGATCCAGAAGCCGCCTGCAACGACGATTTTCTCCCTGTGCCGTTCGAGGCCATAGCATTCCTTGTCTGCCGGCAGGCAGCCCGTAAAGTAGCTGCCGGGAGGTATCCATTGATAAACCAGACCATCCCGGGGATTCATATTTGAAGAGCCTCTGGGGGCTGCGGGGAGAACAGCGGTCAGAGCCGCCACAATGATCGGCAGACCCTTAATCCGGAATTTCCCGTTCGAACTCAAAAACGGCAAGAACTATAAGCCTTTCTCGCGGTGCTGCCGACCTTCTCTGAGGAACTATTTTTTCTTGGCCGCCTGAATCTTTTCCTTGGCCAACTTTTCGGCCGTTTCCAGGGCGTCATCCGCCACAACGCTCACATCGGGCGCGACTCCGGTGCCTTCCCAGTTGGTTTTGGTCACAGGATCGAGCGACTTGGCAAACGGCACACCCACCATGAAGTAATCCGCCACAATGTGGGGGGCAACCGGGTGTGCTCCGCCTCCAGTCGTTTCGCCCACAATCGTTGCCCACTTCTGGTTCTTGAGGTCAAACGCAAACTCCTCCGCGCCCGAAAACGTTCGCTTCGAGGTCAGTACGAACACGGGCTGCTTTGTCAGTCGCGGTCCGGGCAGATACGACAACGTCCAGTTCTGCGTGGTTGTGTCTTCCTTACGGTTGTAAATATCGATCAAGTGCGTAGGCCGGTCAAACAGGAAACTCGCGATCATCGTAACCATCGCCGGTTGGCCACCTCCGTTGTTCCGAATGTCGAAAATGAGCGCATCGGTGTGCGCGACAAAACCCATCGCAGCCACCACAGTTGGGCCGCAGAATGACGCATCCATGAACCCGTTGAATCGGATGTACCCGATGTTATTAGGCAGGATCTCCACCTTGTCGAATGCGCAATTGTCATGCTCCATCTGTTGGTGGAAGTGTGCTTCATCGTCTGGAGCAGGCGGACCCATCGGCGGTATTTTGAACGGACTGAAGTCCACGCGCAGATGCCTGTCGTGGCTAATGTCCTCGAGGTCCTTGCGCAGCCGCGCGGCGAATTCGTCGCCATCCGTGATCTTGTCGTAACCGCCCGACCTCAAGTGCGCCGTGATGGCATCGCCCATCTGTTTAGCCAACAGTCCGTCCACATAAAACTCATTCAGATTCGAG
>DASYBJ010000524.1:0-7622 GCA_036500845.1 Acidobacteriaceae bacterium | reverse complement strand
CTGCTCTGCGGTTTCCTCAAAAAGCGAAAGGGCGAATTCCCTTGCGGGTACTCGCCCTCTCTGTCCGATTTTTTCGAAGATCCGGTTCGGCTACCCGAATCACAACATCGCAATCCCGAATCCGTTCTACTCCGCAGGCTCGCGCCCGCGTCACTAGACCATTCCGGTATCGCAACCGTCGTAAGAGCTTTTTGTCACCAGCGGAAAGCTTGTTGCCAAGCCTTCACCAGGTCCAATCGTCTCTCTCCTTCTGGAAGATTTCTCTTCCGTTAAGAAGAACAATAGCACGCAGACCTAATGAAATTGCGGCTTCTCACAGATTTTCTATTGTGGAAATGATGTACTTATTGTGGGGAATTTCAGTGGGAATTTGTGACCGTCGAATATTGTCCGCCTTCAGTTTCAGATCGCAGCAATCCATCGCTCTCAAGCACTGCATGTGCAGCAAAAAACTGCTGCAATACCCTTTTCTCTTTGATCGGACACCTTCCGACGGCTTGTTCTCTTCATGCATGACCTATTGCAGCAAGCCGCTGATACAGTGGATGTAGTCACGCTCGATGAGTGCAATCCTCTCCATATCTCCACATGGACGGCTGCTGGTTATGGCCTCATCCGGGCCGCCGTCGCAGAGCGATTTGCAGTCGGAACGCATCCGGCAGGCCTTTGACCATTCGCAGGCAAAGGGTTTGCTGCAGCTGGCGACATACGAGTTGCAGTCTAGTCTGCCACCGGAGTTCGCCTTCGCGCGCGACTTTGCCAGTTGCTATCTGACGCGCCTCTGCCACACACCAGAGATTGCCGCTGCTTCCGAATTGCCCCCGGTTCCCCCTCCTGACGCCGAGGAACTCAGGGCCATGGTTCTGTCAGCTCCTCCGATGCATGGACTCGAGTATCTCAGCTCTGACTGCCTTGCAGACTGGTGGTCGGATCTCGACGAGCTGGTCCGCGCAGGTGTGCGGGAGTCGGGTCGGAGTGTCCAGGACTACTTGCGTGAGCTGAATCCTGTGTGGCGCACGGTGGGTCGCGTGACCTTTCATCTGGCCGAGAACAAGCGCGATCCGGAGTATCCGTTTGCGTTTCTTGCTACCTACGCGAAACGGTTGTCTGTGCATGCCAAGGTGCAGCATTTGCCGTTGGGCCGCGCGCTTCAGGAATACGCAGGAGCCAGGAACCGTTCGGCATTGCTCACCCTGCTGCAGCCGATCCAGCGCGCAGGCGAACGCAGCTCGTGGGTGAAAGAACTTGCCGACTCAGGCGAAATCTATCAACCCCTTGCCTGGACACCCCAAGAGGCATATCAGTTCCTCAACAGCATACCCACATTGGAAGAGAGCGGCCTGATTGTCCGCGTGCCCGACTGGTGGAAGGCAGCGCGTCCGCCGCGGCCGGTTGTAAGCGTAAAAATTGGAGAAGGTTCCAAGGGAAAGCTCGGCAAAGATGCGCTATTGAAGTTTTCCGTTGATACCGTCCTCGATGGCGAGTCGCTCGACGAAAAGGAACTCCAGGAGATTCTCGGCTCTTCCGGCGGATTGGTCCTTCTCCGGGGTAAATGGGTAGAGGTCGATCGTGACAAGCTGGCCGAAGCACTGACGCACTGGAAGCAGGTGGAACGCCAGACACGAGACGGCGGCCTCACGTTCTTTGAAGGGATGCGCCTGTTGTCGGGCATCAGCCTAGGGCCGGGCGCACCTCCTGCCGAACTCCAGACGGCGCGGGAGTGGAGCGGGATCTCCGCAGGAAAGGATCTGGAGCATCTCCTTTGCCAATTGCGCCAGCCGGAGGCCGGACCGGAATCGGTTCCACCCGGCCTGCATGGAGAGCTTCGGCCCTATCAGCAGGCCGGCGTTCATTGGCTGCGGTTTTTGAGCAAACTGGGTCTGGGGGCGTGTCTTGCCGACGACATGGGTCTGGGCAAGACCGTCCAGGTCATTGCACTGCTACTCCATCTGAAATCGGAAGCTAAGGACAGCCGCGCTCAGAGCCTGCTGGTGGTTCCCGCCTCTCTCATTGCCAACTGGAAGACGGAACTCTCTCGGTTTGCGCCGTCGCTTTCCGTGCGGGTGGCGCATCCTTCTGAAGGAAGCGTCGAAGCCAGCGAGGCTGACAACGGATACGATTTAGTCATCACCACCTATACCATGCTTGCGCGGCTGGAATGGTTGCGACAGCGCGAATGGAGGGTGGTCATTCTCGACGAGGCGCAGGCGATCCGTAACTCCGGCACGCGCCAGAGCCGCGCGGTGAGAGAACTCCACGCCGCGGGGCGGATCGCATTGACGGGCACGCCGGTCGAGAACCGCCTCTCTGATCTCTGGTCGATCTTCGACTTCCTCAACCCCGGCCTGCTCGGTGGCGCGCAGGCATTCGGGCGCTTCGCAAAGCAACTGTCGGCAGGCGGATCGAATCCTTATGGTCCTCTGCGGACGCTGGTTCAACCCTATATCCTGCGTCGCCTCAAGACGGACAAGCGCGTCATTGCTGACCTGCCGGAGAAGAGCGAGGTCAACGCCTTCTGCGGTTTGAGCCGGCGGCAGGCGGCACTCTATGAGCAATCCGTGCGCGAGTTGGCCGCGACCATTGATGAGGCCGATGGCATCCAGCGTCGCGGAATTGTTCTTGCGTACCTCATGCGCCTCAAGCAAATCTGCAATCATCCCTCGCATTGGACCGGGGACAACGGCTATGAACCCGAACACAGTGGGAAGTTTCAGCGTCTCGGGGAAATCTGCGAGGAACTGGCGGAGCGCCAGGAAAAGGCGCTGGTCTTCACGCAGTTCCGCGAAATCACGGCGCCGCTGGCGGACTTCCTTGCCGGCGTGTTTGAGCGTCCAGGCCTGGTCCTGCACGGGCAGACGGCCGTTGCCAAACGGCGTGAGTTGGTGGAGGCCTTCCAGCGCGACGATGGACCGCCTTTTTTCATTCTGTCGCTCAAGGCCGGCGGTACAGGGTTGAACCTGACCGCAGCGTCCCATGTCATTCATTTTGACCGCTGGTGGAACCCCGCCGTCGAGAACCAGGCGACGGACCGTGCCTTCCGGATCGGCCAGAAGCGCAATCTGTTGGTTCACAAGTTCATCTGCCGTGGCACGGTCGAAGACAAAATCGACGAGTTGATCGCTCAAAAGACCGGCCTGGCGCGCGACCTTCTAGATGGCGGAGGCGAAGCACTCCTGACCGAAATGAGCAACGATCAACTGCTTCGCTTTGTAGCGCTGGATATTGGGAAGGCAATGGAGAAGTAGCGCCGCACTTCAGCGCCGCCGCGAAAACCCCAAGGATTGCTTCAACTCCTCCATCACCTCGTACACGATCGGGCAGGTAAATGTCCGCTCGATCATTCCCATGGTGCGAAATGCAAAATCAGGTTCGTACAGGTACGGATAGCCACTGCAATCGGCAGGACGGTCTTCATAGACGCTACACCGGTTCTCCTTCAGAAACGGGCAAGGCTTCGTTCGCGTTTGCCATGGATTCTCTTCGCCGATTTCGGTGCGCTCCAGATAGGCATCGATGAACTGTTGCGGCGCCATTCCCAGCCGCTGAGCCAGCCGGCCGACTTCTTCTTCGCTGAATGTCGGCGAGACTTCGCGGCAACAGTTGGCGCACGCGGTGCAGTCAATTCCTGCCCACACGCGTTTTGTTGTTTCCATGACCTGCGTGTCCACGTCGGAAGGATCAAGGGTGCACTGTTGCTTCAAGAACTGGCGAAATCTCCAGTTCTCGTCCTCTTTTTCTTTGGCAAGCGCGCGAATCTGAACAAGATCGGGGACCATATCCATCGAGAATGGAACTTCCCGCGCCCGAACGCAAGCAAAGTCTCGTCCCTGTTTTCCTCATATACAGGAGTGTTATGTTGAGGGTGAAATTTCTGAAATTGCCTGACAGCGAGGGCTTCATGGGATGGGGTTACTATCCTCCGTATGTTCCGGTGGCAGAGCGTCGAGCCAATGCTTTGCGCGAGGTCCTGAAGCTAACCCGGAAAGGGACACGGGTCTCGCCGGTGAAGATCGACGGCCGTACCATTGCTTCTACGTTCTGGGGCAAAGCCTGGTGCGACAACCTGGAGTCTTACAGCGATTTCAGCAACCGACTTCCGCGCGGCCGCACGTATGTTCGCAACGGTTCCGTCGTTGATTTGCAAATCGAACCGGGAAAGGTGACCTCGCTGGTCAGCGGCTCCAGCCTGCATCGCATCACCATTCAGATCCAGCCGTTGGCTGCGCCGTGCTGGAAGAAGGTCAAGACGCAGTGTGGCAGTCAGATCGGCTCACTCGTTGAACTGTTGCAGGGCAGGTTGTCGACGAGTGTCATGGAAATCGTGACCCAGCGCGAGAACGGTCTCTTCCCGGCTCCCAGGGAAATCGAGATGTCCTGCTCCTGCCCCGACTGGGCGGACATGTGCAAGCATATCGCGGCCACTCTCTATGGTGTGGGCAGCCGTCTTGATCATGAGCCGGAACTCTTCTTCAAATTGCGGCAGGTGGACCATCTTGAGCTGATCGCCCAGGCGGGCCACCCCGAGGCAAGACCGAAAAGCACTGGAAGAAAGAGGATTGCGACGGACCAACTGGCCGATGTCTTTGGCATCGAACTCGAAGCCCAAGGGAAAACGACTCATCCCGTACGGGCCGCGAAGCCGGTCCGCCTTCGAAAGTCCACTTCACCTGAAGAAAAGAGCGCAACCTGGACTAGTACAGTGAAACCGAAAGGGAAGAAGTCATCGGTTTCAGGGAGCAAGACTGATTCGCGAATCAAACCTGTGAGCACGGCGACACGGAAGCTCCTCGCAGAAGCCCTGAAACACCGATTGAAGGCCCGGCGACAAACAAGCCAGTCTACAGACAAGGCCGTTCCATCCCCACCGGTTCCCGCAAAGAAGACTGCAAAAACAGGGTCAGCGAAGTCCACGCGCACCAGGCCCAGCAGATAACGGACTTGACCGGCAGCGGAGACGCTGGGGGAATCCGAGCCGTCGCAGCACGCACGCCCTCCGCCTGCGTCGCTCGTCCAGCGCGATCGCGAAGAGAATGTTGGCCGCCCTCGACTGACAATAGGCAGAGCAGCGGTCATAGTCCCGGCGCTCGAAGTTGTGTCCTCGAACACGACGGCCGAACAGCGGTTACCCATGAGGATACCGAGATGACCCGAGCGCCGGTTGCCTGGCGCGGGAGATCCGCTCTAGTGATGGTCAGCAGAAGGGCGCGCAACGGCGTACATCTCGGCGGCAATTCGATCGAATAGCGCCATCTTATCCCCATTGTCTTCGTAAAGATCGAAATGAGTCCGGTTTTCTAGATATGTAAAGTGTGGGGCTGCATTGAGGCTCTTCAGGACAGCCTCCAACTTATGGGCTGCCCCATCGAGGTAAAAGGTATCGGCAGTTCCGACGATCAGATGAATCTTGTCTTTGAGATACGGCCCTCGGGCAGCCCAATCCCTTGCCACAATATGCGCAAGATCGTAGTGATCATGCCAGTAGGTGATGACCGCCGGGTCTATATCTCCTGTTTTCCGATCGAACATCTCGAGCGGGCGACCGTCCGCTCCGCGTGGCGAGAAGACCCATTCAAACGATGCTAACTGGCCGCCGTAGCTTCCGAGCACCCATTCTAATTTCGCGAACTGCTCCATTGACGCAAGTATGTGTTCATGGTCGCGTACCAACGGATACTGCGTTCCATCCGGCCGGTGATAGAGGTTGGCATGTGGGGTGTAGAGGTCAATTCCGGTGAAGTCGTGGAAATCGCTGGAATCGGGTGACGTAGACCAGGTTCCCCCAAAAACCCGTGGGTAGTTTACCTGCAGTTGCAGTGATGCCCATCCCCCGGAGGAATGCCCTTGCAGGAATCGGCCGTTCGGACGCGCATCCATTCTGTACTTTCTTTCGAGATGGGGGATGAACTCCGCGGTGAGCGCAGTCCCCCACGGTCCGTTGTTCACCGAGTCCGCAAACTCATGGGTACCGGTCGGGAGCGACTCGTCGAGCATAATCCAGATCATCGCCGGCATTTTCCCGGATGCCATCCGGTTGTAGATCGTGAGGCCGGTGGCTTTGGCATACTTGAGCGTACCGCTAAAACCATGAGTCCAATAAACCGTTGGATAGCGTTGGCTTGTGTCTTCACGGTAGCCCGGTGGCAATACAACCCATGCACGTAGATGCGTTTCGCGTCCCCAGAACTTCGTAAGAGAGGGGCTAACAAAGTCCACTTGTTCGGCGGACTGCTCGGCTACGGCCAGCTCTTTGGCGCCTAATGGAGATGGACGACGAGGAGGCATCGGGGCAAAGCCGTTCAGTTCAAAGGCAGGCTCGCTTCCCTGTCCGGGAGTCCAGTTTGGGAGTGGGACGACGGCACTGATGAGATCGTCTGGCTGGCGGCCACCGTGGTTGTACGTGTGGTGCACGTCGAGTACGGCTTGAGCCTGATAGTTTCCCGGCTGCAATGGAGAGAGTGGCGCAGGAAAGACGACATCATCCATATCGATTTCTACCGCAGCTCCAGGGCCAAGATCTGAAATCTCTTTTGCCGCGACATACGTCGTCGTTGGGTGGAGCTCGTCTACATCGATGCTCTGAGCACTACTTCCCGGTTGCAGAAATATCAGTAGACGTCCCGATTCGGTTTGTTGGATGTTTGAGCCGAGCGTCACGCGGAAGAAGAGATGGTGTGGCTGTTGTGCGTAGACGAAATGAACCAGCAGAGGCAGAAGAAACAAGCGAAACAGCTTTCTCAAATTCGTCCGTCCCATTTGTAAGTTAAAGCAGGATTTGCTCAGGGCCGCCGCACTGACTGTGATGGATAACATTAATTTGGCCGCTTTCATTGCGGCATCCTCAATGATCAGTGTTTAGCTTTACCTGCAGCAGAATTGGTCACCTGCCGGAGTTCGGTGAAGTCCAATCGTATTTAGTCTTGAACAGCTGCGAAAAGACGACAGGCATGCTGATCTCGCGTACTCGCTTGCTCCAGCGACTCATATGAAATGCTTCTGTCTTCAAAAGCAATTGCGGCTTGTTGAGGATTGCGCGCAGCCAAGACACTCAGCAAGTCTCCCAGGTTTTTCCTGGCCTCCAAAGTGAACTAGTTTGTATGGGTTGATTGATTCATAGATTCTCCTTATCGGCTTGCCTTTTGTCGGGCCGTATTCCTGCCGCACAATATCAACAACACCGGCACAACGCTTTTATTTCCGTGTTCGATGATCGTCTTCAGCTTGTGATCAATCGAGTACTAGTTCGCCCAGGAGGTGTCAACGCTGGCAGTCCTCTTACACGCCAGGCAAGAAAATATTTCCGCGACACCCAAACGCGTGACGAATTGGACGCGTCGATTCATCCGCCGCTCGCCTGATCCCAGGTCACAGCCCCCCTTAAATCGCTACTCCTTTCTTTTTCAGATAGGTGGCCTACTGATATGGTGGACAGCAATTCGCGAAGCTTGGCTCGCGCTCTTGCCAAGCGCGACATGACTGTCCCTGCTGGGCAATCCAGAAGAGTGGCGATCTCCTCATAGGAAAGCTCTTCATACTCTCGCAAAAGGATGACCTCGCGGAATTCTAACGGGAGTTGTTGAATCGCGTTGCGAACCTGCTCGCGCTCGACATTACTCACGTAGGTC
>DASYBJ010000523.1:0-23742 GCA_036500845.1 Acidobacteriaceae bacterium | reverse complement strand
AATTTCCTAATACTTACATCTAGCTGCAGCCGCTGGTTGAGCCGCAGCTCATGCATCTGTAGCAGCTACCGTTACGGACCATGATGGCGCCGCAGGTTTGGCAGCTTGGTGCGTCACCCATGTCGAGGAATTCCTTCATGGCATCGGCTGCGTGGAAGACGCCGCGGTCCTTGATTGCGAGTGGGCCGCCGCTGGTGGATTCCTGGTTGGCTTGCCTGCCCTGCGGCTTCGGCAGCTCAGGAGCGATTCCGCCCTTCGGAGGGGTAGTCGAGCTTCCCGTGCTCTCAAAGAAGCCGGGCTGTTCCGGCTGGGAGACCTCATTGGACATCTCCGCCGTTAGATCCAACGCGGGGACAGGGTCGGCCAGAGGCGCGACCATCCCGGCGAAAAGCGAGAGCTGATGTCCGGAGAGGAAGCGGAGCTGCAGCCAGCGGAAGATGTAATCCATGATGGATTTGGCAAAGCCGATTTGCTCGTTGCCCGTCCAGCCGGAGGGCTCAAAGCGGGTGTGGGCGAACTTTTCGACCAGCACCTTGAGAGGCACGCCATGCTGGAGCGAGAGCGAGACCGCTGTGGCAAACGAATCCATCAATCCTGAGACCGTGGACCCTTCCTTGGCCATCCGGATGAAGATCTCGCCCGGCTGTCCGTTGGGGTAGAGCCCGACGGTGATGTAGCCTTCGTGGCCAGCGATCGAGAATTTGTGGGTGAGCGAGGCGCGCTCCTCCGGCAGACGATGGCGAATCGCCCGCGGCGGTCCGAGCACCGGTTCGTTCTCGGCCGTGTAGCCAGCGGCGCGCAGGCTGGCGGCATTTGCGATGGCAGCCGTGAAGGCATTGGCCGCAGTGACGACGGAATTGGCAGTGACCTCGAGCTTGGCTGAAACCTTTTCTTCAAGGATTTTTAGATCGTCCGTCACGCCGGCCGTGCTGCCCTGACCGATAGCAGTGAGCACGTGGTCGGCCGCCGCAGCGAGCACAGGGTCGACAGACGACGTCTCTCCTGCACCTCTGACGAGCTTGGCCTTGTTGCCATCGGAAACGTTGAGCGGTTGCGCGCCCTTCGATCCGTCGCGATAGATGGCCACAGCCTTAAGACCCTGACGCCATGCTTCGATGTATGCCTGGGCGATGTCGTCCACAGTCGAATCGTGCGGTAGATTAACGGTCTTCGAGATCGCTCCGGAAAGGAACGGCTGCGCCGCGGCCATCATCTTGACATGGCCCATGGGAGCGATCGAACGCGTGCCCTTGGAGGGCTTAAAGCTGCAGTCGAAGACCGCCAAGTGCTCGTCCTTAATGCCGGGGGCGCCCTCGATGGTACCAGTCGAATCGATGTAGCTAACAATGGAGTCGACCTGCGGATTGGTGTAGCCGAGACGGAAGAGCGCGTCCGGGACCGTGTTGTTGACGATCTTGATCATGCCGCCGCCCACCAGCTTCTTGTACTTGACCAGCGCGAGGTCGGGCTCGATGCCGGTCGTATCGCAATCCATCATGAAGCCGATGGTGCCGGTCGGCGCGAGCACCGTAACCTGCGAGTTGCGGTAGCCGTACTGCTCGCCGTGCGCGAGGGCCTGGTCCCAGCATGCCTTGCTCGCTTCGATCAGCGAGGAGAGCTGCAGTGCGACGAAGGGCTCATTCGAATTCAAGGAACGGCCAATCTTGTTGACTTCCGCCCGGTGCAAGCGGATGACGTCCAGGAAGGGCTCGCGATTGACATAGAAGCCCGGGCAAGCGCCGCCGCGGCGCTGTCCGCCGTCAGCGTATTGCGCCTCCTCGCAAAGTGGCGTAGCGGAGACCAGCGTCGGGGCCTGCTCGGCAAGAATCGAAGACTGCAGATAGGCTTGGCCGCACATAATTGCCGTGAGAGTCGCGGCAAAGTCTCTGCCGGCATCGCTGTCATAGGGCAGCCCAAAGGACATAAGCAGAGCGCCCAGGTTGGCGTAGCCCAAGCCCAGCGGCCGGTAATCGTGCGAGTTCCGGGTAATCGCTTCGGTCGGATACCCCGAATTGTCGACGAGGATGTCCATCGCCGTGATCAGGATGGAAACGGCGTGGCGGTAAGCAGCTACATCGAATGTGCCGGCCGCGGTCACGAATTTGAGCAGGTTGAAGCTCGCCAGGTTGCAGGCCGAGTTGTCGAGGAACATGTACTCCGAGCAGGGATTGGAAGCGTTGATGCGCCCGGTGTTCTTCGAGGTATGCCATTTGTTGATGGTGGTGTCGTACTGCATGCCAGGGTCGCCGCACTGCCATGTTGCTTCCGCGATCTTGTTCATCAGATCTCGCGCGCGGTAGGTCTTAACGGGCGATCCGCCTTTTACCGAGTGCGTGGTGAACTCCTGGTCGCGCTCAACGGCGCGCATGAAGTCGTCAGTGACGCGGACGGAATTGTTCGCATTTTGAAAGAAGATCGAGCTATACGCTTCGGAGTCGGGTCCGGAGCCGTCATAGCCAGCCTGCATCAGTGTCCAGGCCTTCGCCTCTTCCTTGGCCTTGCACTCAATGAATTCGACGATGTCAGGATGATCCACGTTGAGGATGACCATCTTGGCGGCGCGGCGCGTCTTGCCGCCGGACTTGATCACGCCGGCAAAGGCGTCGAAGCCGCGCATAAAACTCAGCGGGCCGCTGGCAGTGCCACCGCCAGAGAGCACTTCCATCGAGCCGCGAATGGACGAGAGATTAGTGCCGGTGCCCGATCCCCACTTGAAGAGCATGCCCTCGGTCTTGGCCAGTGTGAGGATGGAATCGAGCGAATCGTCTACCGAGTTGATAAAGCAAGCCGAGCACTGCGGGGTACGGTAGCCGGTGACCGAGAACTCCACGGCGCAACTATGCGGGTTCCAGTGCCAGTTCTGAGCATCGGACTCCGGCTCCAGGCGCTCACAGCCAACGTTGAACCAGACTGGCGAGTTGAAGGCAACTTTCTGGGTGAGGAGCAGGTGCACGAGCTCATCGTGGAAGACGGACGCGTCTTCGAGGGTTGCGAAATAGCCACCCGCCAAACCCCAGTCCCGAATCGTCTCAGAAACCCGCACCACCAGCTGGCGAACCCCGGTTTCGCGTGCGCCTGGTTGACCTTGGGGCACTCCCACATGGCCATGGAGGTACTTCGACGCCACAATGTTGGTGGCGGTCATCGACCAGTCGGCAGGCACCTCAACGTCCTTCTGTTCAAAAATGGTCTTCCCAGAGACATCGGTGATCGAGGCAGTGCGCCGCTCCCAAATGACCTCGGAATAGGGGGAAACGCCCGACTTGGTAAAGAGGCGGCCAAAGCGGACCCCTGGGGCGGCTGGGGTCCTTTGCCCCGAATGGCCCTGCTGAGTGGAGGAAGAAACGGACTGCTTGAACTCGGCCATGAGGAATATCTCCTTCTAAAATTTAAATGCCAGAAGAACCGATCGCCAGACGCTCTTGCCAGGCGCCTTGAGGGACGAAATAGGTCTCTCGGGAGCAACTGAACCTTCGCCTATCTGGGAAGGCGGTCTCGTTTTCGCCCAATTCGCTGTCGATCTCAACCCAGCCTGGTCTGAGGTGCTTGGAACCACCCTCAAGCCACCTGCTTAGGAGGAAAACCCGGGCAAACGGAGGAGCGCGCTACGAAGGGCCGCAGAGGGCAAGTTAACGCTGTCTATGGCGGTTGTCAAGAAAGAACCACAATATCTTGTAGTTTCGATGCAGATGCAGGATCGAGGTTTCAGAATCCAACAGTGGGCTGTGGAGAACCGCTCCGAGGGTGCATCGATATGGGACTTTTTCAACCAAAAGTTTGGGGAGAAAAATGGGGCTGCTAGGGCCGGAAGCCACGCTCGCTTTTCGAGGAGCGTCCTGTTTCGGATTCTGGCCCTAGTATTCCGGGAGGGCTAGAGAACAGGCTACGCCGGTCTTTTAGACGAAACAAGACGCAGAGACGGTGCAGTTTCTGTTGATGGATGTGGAAACGGTGGACAACGGGACCGAATAGGTGAAGCCGGGCTCCTCAAGGAAGGAACACGCCTGCCCCGGGCGTGCCTGCAAGGGTTCACCTGACGACGCTTCTCAACCCAAGCCAAAGTAACGAGGCACTTTCAGGCGGCAGTTTTGGCAGCCGTTCTGCCCCTAATTAGGCGGTAGATAAACAGCAGCAGGATCGCGCCGAGAAAGGACATAATAAAACCGGCTCTCTGACCTTCCTGGTAGAGACCTATATGACTTCCAATAAACGTCGCGAGAATCGAGCCTGCGATCCCGATCAGCATGGTGATGAAGATGCCGCCTGGGTCTTTACCAGGCATCACCAGTTTGGCCAATGCGCCGACGATGAGGCCAATGATCGCTTCCCATAACAGGTGGAACATACGTGCCTCCCAGTTGTGTGGGCGAAAATCTATCGCATCTTATAGAGTCTCGTCTAGACCGTTTCGGTGAAATCCGCCCCAGGGTGCCTGCCTAGGGAGGGCGGCGGGCCGCTTCCCTCCCGGCAAGGGAAATACCGGTCATTCAACTCACTCGGGCAACTCACTTCGAGCGCTTGGGGCTTCTTTTGTCGAGAACCGCCAAAAGTTGCGATGCAGCCGGCGGCGGAGCTACAGCGTGTTCGAAAACAATCTGCTGCGCGGTCACATCTTTTCCGTATAGCCGTTTGTTCGCCTCATTGTCAGCACGCAGCGTAGACCCCTCTAGCGAGATGCCGGCAAAAAGCCCACGGGCGCGAGAGTAGGACAGGATCTCCGCTCTCATTGTGATGTCGGTCGCAGCCTGAGCATTTCGTCCCACAGGACCAGCGGCGGCAGAGGCATCTACACCGAGCTTTACTTTGCTGTTGAGGATGGCGTGAGCGGATCTCGAAGTCATCAATAGCAGAACGAAGTCGGTCGCCTGTCCACCAATTTGCAATCCGAAGCTACCGCCTTCGAGCGCCATCATCGTAGGTGTTCCCCAGCGACCGTCGAGGTTCGCCCCACCCCGGCAAGTCATTACGCCGCGGCCATAGCTGCCGCCCACGATAAAGGCTGCCTTCAGAACCGACGGCAACACGACTACGCAATACGCCTTGTCAATCACGCTCTGCGGTATGTTGTCGGGAATGTTCATAATCTCACTTAGCACGTGCCCAGCGTCCTTCACTCTGTCTATTTCCTTTTGGGCACTCTGGCCATAAGCGGATAGTCCCGTCACTGCAGCGACTGCCAGGGCCAACACTTTCTTAATCATGATTTCTCCTTCGATATGGATGCTTCAAAAGCAAAACAGCTCACTTCGAGTGAGAGGCAACTTACGTCGCCCGGGTGGGACTCCTTTTGTTAAGAACCGCCAAGAGTTGCGATGCAGCCGGTGGCGGCGGTACAGCATGGTGGAAAACAATGTCCTGCGCGGTCACTTCTTTTCCGTATAGTTTCTTATTCGCGTCATTGTCAGCACGCAGAGTAGACCCCGAGAGGGAGACGCCGGCAAAAAGCCCGCGGGCGCGAGAGTAGGAGAGGATCTCCGCTCTCATCGCGGCGTCAGTTTCAGCGGAAGCATTCCGTCCCACAGGCCCAGCAGCAGCAGAGGCGTCTGCACCGAGCTTCACCTTGCTGGTGAGGATTGAGCTAGCGGATCTCGGCGTCATCAGGAGCAGCACGAAATCGGTCGCCTGTCCACCAATTTGCAAACCGAAGCTCCCGCCTTCGAGGGCCATCATTGTGGGCGCACTCCAGCGGCCAGTGAAGTTCTGCCCACCGCGGCAAGTCATCACACCGCGGCCATAACTGCCGCCCACGATGAAGGCTGCCTTCAGAACCGACGGCAATACGACTACGCAATAGGCCTTGTCAATCACGCTCTGCGGGATATTCTCGGGGGTGTTCATGATCTCACTTAAGACATGCCCGGCATCCTTGACCCTGTCAACTTCCTTTTGGTCACTCTGGCCATAGGCGGCGGATAGTCCCGTCACTGCAAAGACTGCCAGAGCCAATACTTTCTTAATCATGATCTCTCCTTGATATGTATGCTTCACCAACAAAACAACTCAATAACCCGGGTTTATGGACAGGTTCTAGGCCAAAGGCCGACTCTGTTCCACTGGCGATCTTTCTCCAGGAATCGCCTAATTCGTTAAGATGCAGTTTGGGCCGGGAAGCAAAGCCAAAAAGAGTCTAAGTCCGAATAAAACTGCTAATTTCTCTACCGCGAGGCACGCGGCGAAGTTCAATTGAAAGTCGATAAGGTCGCTTCGAGGGAAGCGGGACGATCCTAACAGCTTTTTCGCCTTCGGAGAATAAATGCACAAGGGCGTCTGAAAGTAGCCGAATGCGGCGCACTTCTACGGCTCACAAATCCTGGCTGGTTCTCACCACTGGAGCCGGCACTTGTTAGACATCACAAAGATCGACTGCTTGTCGCAGCGACTGAAGCGGATCCCCCGCGGGGACGAACTCGTGGCCTACGTAGCCGGTGAAACCGGAGGCCGCAATTCCTCGCATTACCCCATCCCATTGGACCTCCTGTTGATCATTCAATTCATGCCGTCCAGGAACACCGCCGGTATGGAAGTGCGCGAGCCACTGGATGTTCTTTTGGATTGTGGCGATCAGATCCCCTTCCATGATCTGCATGTGGTAGATGTCATAGAGCAGCTTGATATGGGGGGAATTGACTTCCTGGACCACGCTTACACCCCAGGCAGTGTGATCGCACATGTAGTCCGGATGATTGACTTTGCTGTTTAGCAGCTCGACACAGATGGTCACTCCGGAGTCTTCTGCGAGCTTCTTCAGGCGATTGAGTCCCACCACAGTATTGGCGGCACCCTGCTCGTCGGAGAGCCCTGCCCGATTGCCAGAGAAGGTAATGAGGTTGGGGACTTGGGACTTGACTGCGAGCGGAATCGCCTGGCGGAAGTCCTGCTCGATCGCCGCATGATTTTCCAGACGGTTCAGGCCGCTCTTGATGGTTCCGCTCTTTCCCGCATATCCCATCGTGCAGATCAGACCATAGCGCCGCGGAACTTCGAAATCCTCAACATCGAGCAAATCGATTCCACGCAACCCAATGTGAGCGCTATAAGTGCACAGCTGATCGAGAGGTATCCCCTTGTAGCACCAGCGCGAAACCGATTGCTTGATGCGATTCTTGCGCGCTATCGGGGGGCCGGCAGGGGAATCGCCGGTCTGTTCGCTGGCCGCGCGTAGGGCGTCTGGTGAAGCGGCGAAAGCCAAACTGGCCACCCCCGAGCTGAGAATTTCACGTCGTGTGATCTTTGGCACGAGAGAAGAATACACGCGCCTGTTTTCAGCTGTGAAGCGAACCCTCGCGCATGCGCAATTTTCGAGAGCATAAAAGCTGTGGCGACAGCCGTATGATGGAGGCCAAACCGGTGCCGCTCGCGATTCCGACGCGGCTAGGGTCTCCGAGGTCGCGAACGGCACTCAGAGCCATTGAGGGGAAGTATCTTGCGGCTGCGCACAACAATTCGGGGAATCGCATACCGGTTCGAAGACTTGCGCGATCTACTGGCCAAGGCGAGCCCTTACCGCACAGGGGATGCTTTGGCAGGGATCGCGGCGGAATCCGAAGAAGAGCGCGTTGCCGCACGCATTGTTCTGGCGGATGTGCCGCTTCGGGGCTTTTTGCATCAGGCGCTGATTCCTTATGAAAGCGACGAGGTCACGCGCCTGATCTTGGATACGCATGAACCGGACGCCTTTGACCCCATCTCTTCGTTGACTGTGGGAGAATTCCGAGACTGGTTGTTATCTGAGACGGCTACGCAAGGGTCACTCGCGGCTTTGAGCCCTGGTTTGACCGCGGAAATGGTGGCGGCGGTAAGCAAGCTGATGCGCGCCCAAGACCTGATCTCAGTTGCGAGCAAGATTCGTGTGGTCACCCGATTCCGCTCGACGGTCGGCCTCCCGGGCAGGCTTTCGACACGCCTCCAGCCCAACCACCCGACAGATGATCCCGCCGGAATTGCGGCGTCGATTATCGATGGTCTGCTGCTAGGTTCGGGCGACGCGGTGATCGGGATCAATCCTGCCTCCGATAGTGTCCCCAAGGTGATGACGCTGCTGCGCCTCATCGATCACGCTCGAGAGAGATACGGAATCCCGACACAGAGCTGTGTGCTGGCCCACATCTCAACCCAGATGGAGGCGCTCAAGCGGGGCGCCCCCGTGGATCTCGTTTTCCAGTCGATTGCCGGGACCGAAGCGGCGAACCGGTCGTATGGCGTGGACCTGCATCTGCTGGATGAAGCTTATGCGGCGGCGCGGGAGCTCGGGCGGGGTGCCGAGTTCCCCGATCCTCTGGATAGTCTTGGGAAGGGCAAGGTTCGGGGCGAGAACGTGATGTATTTCGAGACTGGTCAGGGCAGTGCGCTTTCGGCTGAAGCTCATCATCAGGTGGATCAGCAGACCTGCGAGGCGCGCGCGTACGCGGTGGCACGCCGTTATCATCCCATGCTGGTGAACACGGTCGTAGGATTTATCGGACCTGAATATCTGTATGACGGCAAACAGATCATTCGGGCGGGACTCGAGGACCATTTTTGTGGCAAACTGCTCGGTCTGCCTATGGGCTGTGATATCTGCTACACCAATCATGCTGAAACCGACCAGGACGATATGGATGTGCTGTTGACGCTGCTCGGGGTGGCCGGAGTGAACTACATTATGGGCGTCCCGGGAGCAGACGACATTATGCTGAACTACCAAAGCACCTCGTTTCACGACGCGCTCTATTTGAGACGTGCCTTGGGCCTGCGGCCGGCACCTGAGTTTGAGGCCTGGTGGAACGGCGACGCTCGTTTTCGCTTAAGCGTGCCGGCATTGTTACCATAAGGACTGCGGCAATCGTCGCTCCTTGCTTCTAGATCCTGAGAAAATTGGTTTCCGTCGCTGTCGTCTAATAGTGTTAACAAGGCCCTAGCTTGTGATTGAGTGAAAGAGCAGGAAACAAGGGTGGTGGCGTGTAGTATCCATCCACCTTCCTTTTTCCAGAACGGTCCTAAAACGTGCCTCAATAAGAGGGCCTTGGTTCAGTCTCGAACTATGCGTAGGCAGAAAAGCCGGGATACCGATATGCGCGAAGCCAACCCGAAACTGGTTCCGGGAGAAAACAGCGGACTCGACCTAGCCGCCGCGGAGCTTTCCCCGGCACAGCGCGAGAGTCTGCGGAGCTTCACCCCGGCTCGTATCGCTCTTAAGCGAGCGGGGGTAAGTGTAGGGACCGCCCCCTTACTCGAGTTCGAGCTGGCTCATGCGCTCGCGCGCGATGCGGTTCGAGCGGCGATGGACGCGCGCATGCTTTTGGACGAGTTAAGGCGCCAAGGACTGGAGGCACTCGCTCTGAAGAGCCGGGCTCCCGACCGTGAGACCTATTTGAAAAGGCCAGATTTCGGCCGCATGCTCAGTAAAGAGTCGGCCGCGCAGCTCACTCCTGGTGAATACGACTTAGTCTTCGTGATCGCCGATGGACTCTCCGCAGTCGCAGTCGAGCGACACGCTCTGCGGTTGCTTCAGGCGACTTTACCTCTGATCACGGGGTGGCGGTTGGCCCCGATATGCGTAGTCGAGCAAGGGCGCGTTGCCATAGGCGACGCGATCGGAGAATGCCTCACCGCACAGCTTGCTGTTGTGCTCATCGGCGAACGGCCCGGCTTGAGCTCGCCCGATTCTCTTGGAGCCTATATCACATGGCGGCCCGGACGAGGGCGAAAGGATGCGGAGCGGAATTGCATTTCGAACATCCGGCAAGAAGGGCTAAGTTATGAGGCGGCAGCCCGCAGGCTCCTCTTCTATTTAACCGAAGCCCGCAGGCGACAGTTGACCGGCGTGGCGCTCAAGGATCCGGAGATAGAGACCGGACAGATCTAGTAAGTCGGCGAGTCGGCAGAAGCAACTTGGCGCCTCCTTTGGTTTGTTGTTCCAGCACACCGTGGAGATTACAAATTTCGATGCACGCGTTTGTGGTTTCCCACTTCTGACGCAAGGGCGCGTCACAAATGGGGCACCCCTTGCCGCTGTGGTTTCTACAGTGCCAAATACATTTTTGTCCTTCTTACTTTCCAAAATACAGTTTTTGGTGTTCCGCACAGTGTCCGATACACTCTTCGGAGCTGACCTGCCTGCATCCGCGCTAAGTTGCCGATCTGCCGACTCGTCGACTCGCTAGAGCTTGTAGGCGCGCCGGGCCAGTTCGATCGCCAGCTCCCGGGCCAATTCGAAAGCTTCGTCCTCATCGAGTTGCCCTTCCGCTGTCAAGCGCGCGAGATAAGCACAATCCACACGCCGAGCCACATCGTGGCGGGCAGGAATCGACAGAAAGGCACGGGTATAACCTGCGGGCAATCGAGCGTGTGGTGGATTCAGCAGGAAAGAGCCTGTCTTCATGGAGCATGGGGATGAGTTAGAACCATGGTTTCCTCACTTTGTTTTTCGTTGAATCAGAGCGCAAGGCAAACGGCTCGCCGCGACGAGGTCTGACCTCACAGCATACACTTTTCTACCACCTCGGCTCGCATTGGCGGAAGCAAGCGGAAACAAAAATGCCGTTCGGGTGCTAATCTCGCGAGTGAAGACGCAATTCGAAAGAATAGCTTTGTACTTGAGGCTTTATGGCAAAGGGAAAGGCGGGGAACTCCGATACACAGCTCACGATGCAGGTGGTCAACCACATCCGTGGTCTGATCGAAGATGGAACGCTGCAGGCGGGCGACAAGATACCACCAGAGCGAGAATTCGCCCGTACGCTGAAGATCAGCCGCGCCAGTCTTCGGACCGGCATCGGCTATCTGGCGGCGATGGGAGTGATGAAGATCCGACACGGGGTAGGAACCTTTGTCGCCGATGGCCCTCCGGAACTGGGCAAGGCCTCGCTGAGCCTGCTGGGTGCGCTGCACGGCTTTAAGCTTTGGCAGATGTTCGAAGCCCGGCTGATCCTGGAAAGTAATTTGGCTTCTCTGGCCGCGGAACGAGGGCGTGAGGAGAGCTTTACCGCTCTTGCGGAAGAGGTCGCGGAGATGTATGCAACTGTCGATAATCCGGCCGAATACCTGATTCATGATGTCCGATTTCACCGTGCGATCGCCGAGGCGGCGGGCAACCCTATTCTTGCGGCGGTTATGGAAACGATCGCCACTGCTTTGTACGACCAGCGGCGGACGACCGTAGAGCGCGCCCAAGACTTGAAAGATTCGGCAGAGGCGCATCGTAACATTTACCGCGCAATCCGGTCGAAGAATGCGGCGGCAGCCCGCAAGGCGATGGAGCACCACCTCAAGACCGCGCAGATGGCCCAGGAGATGGAACAGGTTTCGAAGCAAACGAAGAGCTCGAAAGGCAAAGCCAAGAAGCGCGCCACCGCATAACCAGATGCAGAAGCCGTGTCCCGGTTTCTCAACTCTGGCGAGAATGCGGCCTAAAGCAGTTTATGATCCACTTGCTCGATTCCCGTGTCCTTCAGGCCTCTGGCACGAGCCACCTCAAAGTTCTTGACGTTGTTAAGAACAAACTTCGGAACTTCGGATTGTTCGCTGGTCTTGATGCGGAAGAAATCAGCACCATCTACGTCCTGAAGAACAAAGCTGGGTCTCAGATCGGGAGCGTTTGCGACGATTTGGACCTCACTGATCTCGATGTTCTTCACATGCCGGATGAAGAAGCCCTGCGAAGGCATGTCGCCGAACATATGCGGGTCCGGGTACTTTGTTTCATCCTCGGCTGGCGTCAGGGCGGCCTGTTCCTTCGTGCCGCCTCCCTGGTGCTCGAGGTAGAGATTAGAGATCTTGAGATTCTCAATGGGAAAATTCGGAATGCCGCTGATGATGCAGCCGTACTGAGAGGATGCGTTCGAACTGATGATGTTGCTGATGGTGACGCGGCGAATGGCGCCGGTCTTGGTCACTTCGGAAGGGCCGCGGAGACGGCTTCCAAGCCGGATGAAGAGCGGGGCGGAAACAATGTCGCGCATGGTGATGTTGCTAATGACCATGTCTTCCAGGAGGGCTCCGTCCTCACTTTCCAGAGCGAGCCCCTGACAGCCCTCGAAGACGCAATTCGTGACCGCTGTGTTCTTGAAGCCGCCGTTCGATTCGGTTCCGAATTTGATACGGCCGGTGTGCGGCACGCGATCATTCGGCCCCCATTTCTTCCACGTGCCGTCCAGCATAGTGCCCAACACATAGGCTCCCGTGACATAGCAGTTCGCGATCGTCATGTTCTCGCAAGGACGGTTGTAGCCTAGGGCAAAGCTGCTCTTGGGAACGATGGCGTCGTCCCAAGGTGAGTTGACCGCACAGTTCGAGATGCGAACATTACGGCAGCAATCGATATCCATGCCGTCACGATTGGTATCGATCATCAAGCCGTCGATGATGAGATTGTCCACGCCGGTCGCGAGAATGCCAAACCAGCCGCCTTGCAGAATCTGAAAATCTTTGAGGACGACATTCCGACAGTTTTTGAGGCTGATGGACTTGTTCCCCACACCCTGGGTACGCCTCTCGGCCGGATTGCGGGTTTCCGGGCCATTGTTGCGGGCAAGACCCTTGCCCCAGATCCGTCCGGGGCCGTAGATCGAGAGATCGTGAAGGCCTTCGCCCCAGATGAGGGAATTGTGCCAGTGATTGTGCCCATAGTCCTGGTACTGTTCCCAGAGCTGAACCGGTTCGGGCTCGTCGTAGCCGCCGGTCTGCCCTTCCGGTAGCGCGTCCGCGGCAATGATCGTGGCGCCCTGATCGAGGTACAACGCTACAGCACTCTTGAGGTGGATCGAGTAGCAGAGATAGTTGCCGGCCGGAAACCGGACGCTCCCTCCGCCAGCGGCCGCTGCTGCCTCAATCGCCTTGTTGATCGCAGATGTGTCGATCGTCTTCCCGTCGCCTCTGGCTCCGAACTCTTTTACGTCGAAGGCCCCACTCCTGTTTTGGGTAGCGCGCTGGGCGAATCCCTGCCCGGGCGTGACGGCAATTGCAGCAAGAGCAGCGCCTGTCATGCCACCCCCGGTGAGCTTCATGAAACTTCTGCGGCTATTTTCCTCAAATGGCATGCAATTCTCTCCAAGGCATGAAGTACTTCTCCGTGCGGTTGCTCGTTATCGACGCCAGCCCAATTTCCGTGATCTCCTCCAGCCTCACGGCCAAAAGAGTCCACACCCGTGACAGAGTATCAAGATCATCGGGTATGGGCTTTGCACCCCAACGAGCAAGCTTGCTGAGGAACCCCGGGCTTCGCATAAAGGAAAGGAATGCCGCCCCTTTCCGTGGTACTTCCGACTTCGCCAAATACTCATACCGGCATCCGAGCGGCGGAAGCGTGAGGCCAAAGTGCCTCCCCGGAGTTTTCCGCGGACAGGTCAGACCACTGGAGCAGAGTTAGTGTGTTCGCTAGAGGATGGGCCTGTCAAGTACGGCAGGCGCCGCTCGTCTCGGCTATCGCGACGCAGCAATTGCGGTTAGACTCGAGTACGGTTCGGGGAAGCAATTTCAGGGACGGCCGCTTGGCCAACCCGCGGAACGCTCGAGGAACACTCGATGATTTTGACGACTATGATGGTGAGATCATCATTTTGGGGCGCGCCTGCGGTGAATTGGTCGGCACCTTCGATGAGCTGCGAGACGATTTCCCGGGCGGGAAGCTGCGCGTTTTCTTGTGCCGCTTGGAGGATGCGCTCACTTCCCCACTCTTCATATTGCGCGTTGATGGCTTCGCTCAGCCCATCTGTATAGGCGATGAGAACATCGCCTATTTTGAGTTCCAGCCTGCCCTGTTGGTAAGCAAGCTCCGGGAACACACCCAGCACGGGTCCGCCTAAATCAAGCTTCAAGACGTCGCACACGCATGGCGGATCGCAGTTTCCATCAAGCTTTGCCGGTGCTGCGCGCAAGAGAATCGGAGCGTCATGGCCAGCGTTCACATAGTGCAGCTGGCGCGTAGCCGGATCATATTCTGCAAAGAAAAAGGTAGTGAAGCGATTGTCCGCTGAGGATTCGTATGCGATGTGATTCATACTTTGCATCAGCACGGGAAGGTCGAGAAAGCCGCTATAGGTAAGACCGTGCAGTGCCGAGCGGATCGATGCCATCAGCAGCGCGGCAGAGATGCCTTTTCCGGAGACATCGCCGATCGCAATCCCTAGCCGGCCATTTTCGAGGGCAATGAAATCGTAATAATCCCCGCCGATTTGCTGGGCAGTACGGCAGAACCCGGCAAGCTCCACCCCCTCCACTTTCGGGTACACCTGGGGAAAGAGGTGCTCTTGTACCTCTTTGGCGATCTCAATCTCACGGTTCAGGCGCTCGCGATGACTCGCCTCTTCGGCCAGGGTCCGCACGAGTTCGGTATTCTCGATAGCCAGCCCCGTCTGCAGAGCAACGGACTGAAGCAGACGACGGTCGGCGGAGGAATACGGCTCCTCGCTTCGCTTGGGGCCAAGAGCCATCACGCCGATCAGTTCGGAACGGCCGGGTAAGGGCAACATCAACTCCGCCCGGAGTTGATCGAGGGTCTGAACTTCCGAAGGGCTTGCCAGGGAGAGCCATGGGTCAGGGCGGTCGCGACGAACGCGGGCAGGCCCGTCGCCCCGAACCAAAGTCCGAATCGTCGATGAGTGCTCAGATAACGACACACCGTCCGCGGCAGCCAGACCTTGCGCGTACTGCAAGCGAAAGACCTGGCCCTGGCGCAAGAGAACTGCGATGCTCTCGACGTGCAGAGTCTCGCTGATTCGATCGATGATGGTTCGTACCAGCGGCTCAGTTTCGGCAAATCCCCGCGCTTGCTGCGAAAGTTCATTCAGTACCTGTTCGACTGAATAAGCCTCGCGAAAGAATCGACGATCGATCCAGAGTGAAAGGCTTCGCATCACTGGGAAACGCAAGAAGCTCAACAGCAGGACGATCGCGATGGGAAAGATCAGGTGGCCTGGACGATGGTGGGCTTCACGGCTGAAGTGATACACACTGTAGCCCAAATACGAATAAACGGCTGCTTGGAGCATCCAAAGAGTGCCGCGCGCGAAGGCGTACCGCGTGCCCTGCCGGAGAAAGATGCGGACGTCGAGCGCACGCTGCACGATCACGGTGTAGGCAAGCGAAAGAGGAAAGAAGGTAAACAAAGTAACGGCAACAAGAATCGCCCACGATGGGACAGCCTCACCGAAGGGTGCGCCGGTCACGGTTGAGACGATGATGATGATCAACACCGGCGTGAGGCCCAGGATCGAACCTGCAGCCACCACTCCCAAGCGCCGGCGAGCGTCCAGATCCTTGACGATAAACAGCTTGCGGAGTATCGAGGCAAGAAAGACAAGAACAGAAAGCACGACGAAGACATTTCCCGCCATGTCAATCGGACCCCACATCGCGAGATACGGCTGGATAAAGCGAGCATCATAAAGCATCCCATAGCGCAGAAAAACCGCCGAAAGGATGATGATGAACAGAGGAACGATCAGAAGCCACTTAATCCAGGGATGCCGGGTATCCAGCCGAGAGCGGACCGGGAAATAAACGCCAAGCAGTATCAGGCAGATAAACATCCCGTCGATTACGATGTCCTGCCAAAGAATCCTGAAGGACGCCAGAAAACCGGGGTAATATCCTGAGGTTCCGAAGAAGACCGGAACCACGTTCATGATGCCGAGGAAGAACCAGGCGTTACGGTCCCGCGGCTTCGCGAAGACGACCCAATATCCCAAGAGCAGGCAAAATGCCGGGAATATTGTGTGGACGACGATTGCGATCAGCCACCGAGAGGGCTTCGGAGAAGCCAAGACCCACTGTTCGAGGCGCACGCGCGCGGTCCGCAACTTGCCGGCCGGCGTGCGATCGACAACGGTAATGACGTCCCCTGCATGCGCGCGATGCATCTGCTGTATAAGCCCGGCCATTCCGGTGAAGGGTACGCCATCGACGGTGAGGATATTATCCGTTGGCTGAATGCCAGCAGCTAGCGCTTCCCCTCGCGGCTTGGCCAAGGAATTCGGCGCTTCAGAGAATTCCAGCGGCGGCCGTGCGCGGTCTGCATAGTGAATCAGACTATCGAAGGTCGCTGCCGTACTGGCCAAGAAGAAGAGCATCGAGCCAAGCACAAGCAAGCCCAGAAGAAAGTATTGCAACCGATTGGATTGGGTTTGCATGGATAGCGGGCATACTAGCAGACGAGCAAGGACTAGGTAGAACGCTCTGGGATACCGCAACGACCGCGAGGCGTGCGCGTGTTCCTGCCTCATCTATCTCATTTATATCTTTTTTTTTGTCTCCTTTTACCTCCTACGTTTCCCCTCCCCCTATTCCTTGCCTTCTTAGGGCGTGCTGAGCAATGGCCTTTGAAGCGCTGATTTGTCGGCGGCGCGCGGCGACGTTCTCGCCCGGCACGGTTGACATCGCGGCCAAGCGCGGTTAGCTTTTTAATAGAGATGAATGTCCGCACTCATCATCGTCATGCCCATCATCACCACGTGACGAGCGTGTCGGCGGACGCTTCCAGCCAGAATTAAGGGCACGGAAGTTAAGGATCTAGAAAGCCCGCCGGCGCGAGTGCGCAGGCGGGCTTTTCTGCGTTTGAACGATTTTGAGAGATACCGTTCCTCGATTTTTTCAGTGGAGAAACGGTCCTGAGAAATGGACAAAGATAGGCGGAGACGATGGAAAGCGTAAAGATCGATTTCACGAAGATGGATGGCTTAGCGCCTGCAGTGGTGCAGGATGGCGCAACTGGACAGGTCTTAATGGTCGGGTTCCTGAACGAAACGAGTTATCAGAAGACCCTGGAAACCGGGTTCGTCACTTTCTGGAGCCGGACCCGGCAGAAGCTCTGGATGAAGGGCGAGACCAGTGGAAACCGGCTGCGCGTCCTCGACGCGTCGACAGATTGCGATCAGGACACGCTGCTGTTTCGGGTGGAAGTGGAAGGCGATGGACTCGTGTGCCATGAGGGTACAATCAGTTGCTTCACTCGGCCGGTGGCCCTGGCGGCCAGCAAGGCGGAGGTGCGTTGATGCCCAACAAACTGAAACTGGGCATTCCAAAAGGAAGCCTGCAGGATGCGACCATCGCACTGTTCGAGCGTGCTGGATGGCGAATTTATGCAAACGGCCGGTCATACTTCCCTTCCGTCGACGATAACGAACTCGAGTGCATGCTAATTCGCGCGCAAGAGATGGCGCGCTACGTGGATAAGGGCGTGCTTGATGCCGGCCTGACCGGGATTGATTGGGTGGTAGAGAGCGGCCGCGACGTGACCAGCGTGACGAGCCTGACGTACTCCAAACAAACCCGCACCAAAGTACGTTGGGTTCTCGCCGTGCCTGAGGAGTCCTGCTATCAAAAAGCCGAGGATTTGAGTGGGAAGGTGATCGCCACCGAACTCGTCGAAGTCACGAAGCGCTACTTTGCCGAGAAGAATATTCCGGTGAAAGTCGAGTTCAGTTGGGGCGCGACTGAAGTTAAGCCGCCGACGCTCGCCGATGCCATCGTGGAGATAACCGAAACCGGAAGCTCGCTGCGGGCAAATCGCCTGCGGATCATCGAGAACGTGATGGAGAGCGAGACGCACCTGATCGCGAATCCCAACGCCTACAGTGATGCCTGGAAGCGGCAAAAAATCGACAATCTGGCATTGATGTTGAATGGTGCGATCGCCGCGCAAGGACGCGTCGGATTGATGCTGAATGTCAGTAAGGCAGATCTGGACAAGGTCTTGAAAGTGCTGCCTGCACTGAATTCTCCCACCGTATCAGCCTTGAGCGACACCGGATGGTCCGCAGTAAACACAATTCTTGAAGAGAGCGTTGTACGCGACGTGATCCCGAGACTCAAAAGCGCCGGAGCCACGGGAATCGTGGAGTATCCGCTGAATAAGATTGTCCTTTAGGGAGATTCCAGATGAGGCTGCTGAAGACGCATGGCCGGGGCTCGCAAGAAGCCCGGCGGACGCTGAGCGAGCTCGAACAACGAGCTGCCCGAAGCACTGCGAAGGCCATGCCAGTAGTAGAGCGCATTGTCCGAGACGTGCGGAGGGGGGGTGACACGGCTCTCCGGCGCTATGCCTCCAAGCTCGATGTATTAGGACGGGAACAATCTTTCGAGATCAGCCGCGCCGAGATGGAACAGGCGTGGAACGCTACGCCGCGCCCTCTCCAGTTGGCGATGCAGACTGCGGCAAAGAACATCCGCGAGTTTTCCCGCCGCCAGATGCCGAAGGAATGGAACGCCACGGCTGGCGGCTTGACCACCGGCCAGCGGGTCCGACCCATCGAGGCCGTAGGCTGCTATGTTCCTGGCGGCCGCTATCCCCTACCCTCCACCATGCTGATGACGGTGATCCCGGCCCAGGTTGCTGGCGTCGGGCGCATCGTCGTTGTCTCACCGAATCCAGTGAAGGAGACATTGGCCGCTGCGAGACTTTTGGGGGTCGATCACTTTTACCGAATCGGAGGCGCGCAGGCCATCGCCGCTCTCGCATACGGCACGGAAAGCTTGCCTCGCGTCGATAAGATCGTAGGTCCGGGAAATTGGTATGTCACCTGCGCCAAGAAGCTGGTCGCTTTCGATTGCGCCATCGACATGCTGGCCGGCCCCACAGAGATTGTCGTCATCAGTGAAACTGGCGATCCGGTAGGTATTGCCGCAGATCTGGTCGCTCAGGCAGAGCATGATCCTGAGGCACTGGCTATATTTGTAACTACCAAAGACTCCCTGGCACGCGAAGTGGCTCGCGAGGTTAAGCAACGGGCTAAGAACAACTCGGTCGCACGCGCTTCGATCGAGAAGTATGGGCTGATCCTCGTTGCGGCCACGGTCGAGGAAGCAAGAGAGATCACGAACCGCTTGGCTCCGGAACATCTGACGGTGGATTCGACCGACGATCTGGATTGGGTGCGGAACGCGGGCTCGGTCTTCGTGGGTCGCTTCTCTCCGCAACCGATGGGCGACTACGTCTCCGGCCCAAATCACACGCTGCCCACCGGCGGCGTGGCGAGAACCCGAGGCGGATTGAGCGTAAGCGATTTTCTCAAAGTGATTACTGTTCAGGAATACAAGCCGGCTGGCCTGGCAAGACTGGGTCCAGCGGCAATCGCCCTGGCGCAGGCCGAGGGATTGAAGGGCCACGCCGAAGCAGTGCGGGCAAGGGGGATTGATGACTGACATTTTGCTGCGCCGGGCTCCTGAGCCGCGCGCGCTGATCAAGCGAATGCGTGAGTATCACCCGCCGCTCGGTTCGCGCGAAGGGCTCCGGTTCGACTTCAATGAGAACACGCTCTCCTGCTCTCCACGGGTGCTCGAGGCTCTGGGGAAAATCAGCGCAGCGGATCTGACGAAGTATCCCGAACGCGAATCCGTGGAGAAGAAAGTGGCAGAAAGCTTGAATCTTGGCTCGGATCAGGTTTTGCTCACGAACGGAGTGGATGAGGCGATCCATATCCTCTGCCAGACGTTTCTCGACAGTGGCGATGACCTTCTGCTGCCCACCCCTACGTATTCGATGTATGAGGTCTATGGCTCGGGAACCGAGGCGTCGATCAAGACGGTACCTCCGGAAGAGGATTTTCGATTTCCTATCGGGCGGCTTCTCAATTCGATCACACCTCAAACGAAACTGATCGCTATCGCCAATCCCAACAGCCCAACTGGAGCGGTTGTACGGCGCGAGCAAATTCTTGAAATCCTGCATTACGCTCCCCAGGCTGCCGTTCTCGTGGATGAAGCCTACTATCACTTCTTCGGCGAGACGGTTCTCGATCTGGTCGGTAAGATTCCGAACTTGATCGTCGCACGAACATTTTCGAAGGCCTATGGATTGGCTGGGTTGAGGGTGGGAATGCTCGCCGCTCCTGTCGAAACCCAGCAGTGGCTGCGCACGGTTATCTCGCCTTATAGCGTGAACGTGCTGGCGCTCGCCTGCTTGCCGGCCGCGCTTGACGATCGAGCGTATGTCGACTGGTATGTCGGTGAAGTAAGAGCCGCCCGGACTCAAATGGTAAAGAGACTCAGCGAACTCGGTGTGCCGCAGTGGCCTAGCGACGCAAACTTTGTGCTGGTAAGAATTGGACCGCAGCACAAGGAATTTGTGCAAGCCATGCGGCGACGCGAAGTGCTGACACGGGATCGTTCACAGGACCCCGGCTGCCAGGGTTGTGTACGCATCACGGTGGGCACCTGCGAGCAAACGGAACTAGGGTTGAAGGCGTTGGAAGAGTCTCTGAAAGAGATTGGCTGGGAGAGAGTTTGATGGCGAGCACGAGGGCGGGCAAGACAACTGGCGCTAGAACAGGGAGTGCCAGCGCTTCGGGCGAGGACAAGCTCGTAGGGACCTCTGTGCGCCGGGCGACGATCGATCGTAAAACCACAGAGACCAAGATCGTGCTGAAGCTCGCAATCGAAGGGAGTGGACGTTACAACGTCCGCACAGGGATTCGTTTCTTCGACCACATGCTGGAGCTTTTTACCCGGCACGGAGCGTTCGATCTCGACCTCGACTGCGAAGGCGACTTGGATGTGGATCAGCATCACACCGTCGAAGATGTTGGGATCGCATTGGGCGAGGCGTTCGACCATGCGCTCGGCGACAAGAAAGGCATTCTTCGTGCGGGATACTTCCTGATGCCGATGGACGAAACGCTTGGCGTCGCGGCCGTGGACTTGAGCGGCCGGGTCTCCTGCGTGGTCAAGACGAAGGTGAAGACGCGGATCGTGGGAGATCTGCAGAGTGAGCTGGTCGAAGACTTCTTCGAGGGTTTCGCGCGTGGCGCTCGCGCGAATGTGCATCTGAAGACGATGTACGGCCGCTCCAATCACCACAAGATCGAAGCGCTCTTCAAGGCCTTTGCTCGCGCGCTGCGCGTGGCCTGCTCAAAAGACAAACAGCTTGGCGAAATGTTGCCCAGCACCAAGGGTCTTCTGTGAGGGACTGCAGATGATTGCGGTCATTGACTACAAAGCGGGCAATTTGACATCCGTGATGAAAGCGCTTGAAGCGCTGGGCCAGAGCGCCACCGTTACCGCCGACCCGGCGGTGGTACGGCGCGCAAGTAAGGTCATCCTACCCGGGGTCGGCCATTTTCAAGCAACGCAGTTGCTCGAACAGACGGGCTTGACCGCCGCGGTCCGCGAGGTGATCGAGCAAGGCGTGCCGTTCTTGGGAATTTGCGTCGGTCTGCAATGGCTGTTTGAGGGCAGCACGGAGGCGCCAAATATCCGTGGCCTCGGTGCGCTCCCAGGCAATTGCGAACGGTTCCCCGCAGGCGTAAAGGTGCCCCATGTAGGCTGGAACAGCATTCGTATCCAGAACGGATTCCGCCCGGGAGAAACAAGCCCTGGAGAATTGAATCTGGCAGAATCTAAATTGTTGCGTGGCATCCCCGACGGCTCGTTCGTCTACTACACGCATTCCTACCGGCCGCCGGTTGTGGAAGGAACTGTTGCGATTACAGAGTACGGTGGCGCTTTCTCTGGAGCGGTGGAGCGAGACAACGTGATGGGCGTGCAATTCCATCCGGAGAAATCAGGCGAAGCCGGAATGCGCCTGCTCAGGAACTTCGTGGAGCTCCCATGCTAACCAAGCGAATCATTGCATGTCTCGACGTCAAGAACGGCCGGGTGGTCAAGGGAGTGCAGTTTGTCGACCTGATCGACGCGGGCGATCCGCCGGCCATGGCTAAACGTCACGCCGCCGGCGGGGCTGACGAGATCGTGTTGCTCGACATCACAGCCACCCATGAGGAGCGCGGGACACTGCTCGACACAGTAGCGCGGACTGCGAGGGAGCTATTCATTCCCTTCACTGTTGGCGGCGGCATCCGTTCTGCGGAAGACGCCTCCGCGGTTTTCGACGCAGGGGCGGATAAAGTGAGTATCAACTCGGCCGCGATTGCGGACCCTACGCTTATCGACGCCATCGGGCGAAGCTTCGGCGCACAAGCGGTGATTGTCGCGATCGACGCACGCCGCGCAAACGATGGCGGTGATCCTGTGGGCGATGCCGAAGTCTATGTCCGAGGCGGGCGCGTGCCTACCGGACGGCGCGTTCTCGACTGGGTGCGGGAGGCGGAGGCTCGCGGTGCAGGAGAGATCCTGCTTACTTCAATGGACTCCGACGGAACGCGTGCAGGCTTCGATTGCGAGCTAACCGCTCGGGTAAGCGAGGCTGTGCAGATTCCCGTCATTGCCTCCGGAGGTGCGGGAACAGTGTCGCACTTTGCAGAGGTCTTTCAGTCCGGCAAGGCACATGCTGCGCTCGCCGCCAGTATCTTCCACTTTGGTGTTGCCGACGCTCGCGCACTCAAGAAAGAGCTTCAATCAGAAGGTATTCCCGTGAGGCTGCCATGCTGATCCCGTCAATCGACCTGATGGGCGGAAGAATCGTGCAGCTGGAGCATGGCGAGACTTTGAAGCTCGCATTTGATGACTTCGAGTACTGGATTCGCCGTTTCGAGAGATATCCGTTGGTCCAATTGATCGATTTGGACGCGGCCATGCGCCAGGGTGAGAACGGCGCTCTGATTCAACAGATCGCTCAGCGGCTTCCCTGCCAGGTCGGCGGCGGGATCGGTACCGTAGAGAAGGCCAGAACAATGCTCGCGGCGGGAGCCAAGCGCGTCATTGTCGGGTCTGCGCTCTTTTCCGGTGCTGGGGATGCTGCAAATCCCGTCAATCTCGAGTTCGCCAGCAGGCTCGCTTCGGCGGTAGGTGCGGAACACCTCGTTTTCAGTGTGGATACGAAGGGCGGGCGAGTCGCAATCAAGGGTTGGAAAGACAAGGTGGAGCTTACTCCCGAAGCAGCTATCCCTCAGCTTGAGCCGTACTGCGCGGCGTTCCTATATACACATATCGATAAAGAAGGAACGATGCAGGGGTTCCCGATCGAAGTGGCACAGCGGCTGAAGCAGATTAGCTCGCGGCAGTTGATTGTCGCGGGAGGGATTCGCGAGCAATCGGAGATCGATGCGCTGGATGCGATCGGGGTCGATGCTGTCGCGGGGATGGCGGTCTACTCGGGAATTTTGGCTACTTAGAGTGCAGCAATAGGTGCGGTGCAAGGAGATTTGGCTCTCTCCTATCCTCGAGGTTCTGATTACGGGGACACACCCTTTGCTCAGTTTTTCGGTGTTAGCGGCTATCGCAGTCTGGCGGTGGCCTACGGTAATGCGGCCGACTCGGGTTAACAAGCCCGATGGCTACCTTCTCGGCTCATACCGCATCGCGACCGCCCCCGAGCCGAACTCCAGCCGGCTCACGAGCTTCAAGTCGACACACTTCGATAGCCCAGCGAACAACGTGGGCCCATGGCCCGCTCGCCTGGGGTGCACCACGAACTCGTACTCATCGATCAATCCCAGCTCCGCCAACGCCAGTGGGAGCTTCAGCCACCGAGCCGAACTCCTGGGTGGCGTGAAGCTCCCACTGGCGTTGGCGGAGCTGGGATTGTTCGATGAGTACGAGTTCGTGGTGCAGCCCATCCTAGCGGGCCATGGGCCGACGTTGTTCGCGGGGCTATCGAAGCGTATCGACTTGAAGCTCGTGAGTCGGCTGGAGTTCGGCTCGGGTGCGGTGGCGACGCGGTATGAGCCGAGAAGGTAGCCATCGGGCTTGTTAACCCGAGTCGGCCGCATTACCCTAGGCCACCGCCAGACTGCGATAGCCGTTAACACCGAAAAACTGAGCAAAGGGTGTGTCCTCGTAATCAGAACCTCGAGGATAGGAGAGAGCCAAATCTCCTTGCACCGCACCTATTGCTGCACTCTAAGTAGCCAAAATTCCCGAGTAGACCGCCAT
>DASYBJ010000522.1:0-4591 GCA_036500845.1 Acidobacteriaceae bacterium | reverse complement strand
GTCCAGGGCCAGCACTTCGATTCCGCGAGCCTGCACGCCCACCAACGCCTCATCCAACGGCACACGCAGCGCATTGCCGCCGCGCTTGGCGTACCCGCCGTTGCGCTCGTGATCCACCAGAATACGGCGGATGATTTGGGAACACAGCGCCAGAAAGTGCGGGCGGTTTTCGCAGCGAACGCCACCGGCGCGCAACAACTTGAGGTAGGCCTCTATCGGCACATCTTCGAGTGCTTTGGAGAGCCCGTTCGAGATACGAACAGGCTTAAGGCCGCGATTTTACGGTGTCTGTCTGTTTGTAAGCTTCCTAGGGGAGACGCCCCAGAATTGCTAGTGCCTGCCCGGCCCGGGCGGAGGTCGGGAGAAATTGTGCATCCAGTTACCGGCGTGTCACAGATTATGCGAATAATGTGGAGTACGTGACGCGATCGCGCAAGGCCGAGATTAAGGAACTCAAGGAGAAACTTATGAACGAGCAAAGCAACGTAGTCGCCGTCTATGACAGCCATACCCAGGCCGAAGAGGCGCTCCACAAACTGAGCGCTGCTTCTTTTGACATCAAGAAGATCTCCATCATCGGAAAGGGCTATCACACTGAGGAAAATGTGGTTGGCTACTACACCACGGGCGACCGCATGAAGTCCTGGGGAGCGATGGGGGCTTTTTGGGGTGGGTTGTGGGGACTGCTTTTCGGAGCGGGCCTCTTTCTGATTCCGGGCATCGGACCCGTTCTGGTTGCTGGTCCAATTCTGGCGGCGCTGCTTGGCGCGCTGGAAACAGCGGTAGTAGTCGGTGGGCTCTCAGCGCTGACTGCCGCACTCGTCAGTATGGGCATTCCGAAAGACAGGTCCATCAAATACGAGGCCGACGTCAAAGCCGACAAGTACTTGCTGGTCGTGCATGGCACAGCAGAGGAGTTGCAACGAGCACGCGCGATTCTCGCAGAGACGTCGCCGGTGAGTCTCGAGACGCATCAGGTGGCTGCCGCCTGAAACTGGCCGCCGTGCGAGATCGAACTATCCGTTTGCTGGAACTTGGTCGGTGGCGAACGGCAACTTCCGGCAATGCGACTGAGGCTGGAAGTCACGGTTCAGCATGAGCCGCGCTCGCGTTGAGGTGTGTCTGAAAGGCAGACTCAGCGAGCAGTCACTGAGTTTTCTGCGTTTCGCTCTGGTTCTCGCAAACTTGAACGAAGGGACGGAACGGTCATACGCAGCTTCATCCAACGCCACAACCGCAACCCACAAGCCTTCGTCTGGCACAAAACCGCTGACCAAATCCTCGATTCCGTTGCTCGCTTTTGTGTACGAACTTTAGACTCAGGAGACTAGCGGACATCTGCATCAAACACACCGGTCTCCACTGTTCCACCGTGCTTCATCTGTATGAAAATCCGATACCGGCCCGAGGATGGAAAGCCGTAGGGAAACTCAATCGTCGAAGAGATTGGCGCATTCATCTCCATGTCAGGCATATCTGGCATCTCCTGCCCGCCGCCATTGGCCAGCATCATAGCAGGCATAGCGGCCGAACCATCGGGATGCGTGTGCGCAAATGTAGTTCCGTCGTCCTTCACAAAAGCCGCATGTCCGGCCATTCCCAGGTATGGCTGCATGTCCATCGCAGGTCTGCCATCGGAGGCCAGCAGGCGAAACCGAAACGCATAGGCGGCATTCGCGTTCAGTACTTTTGGACGATCCCATACCATCGAGTAGCCATCGGGAAGCTTGTACGTCGTCCCCAATTCTCCATCCGAAATCGCAGGAGGCATTGCAGAGGCGTCCTCAGAAGACAGAGGAGCAGCCGATATGCCGGCTGGAATGGTCAGGCTGGCCGTGAGAGTCTCAGGAAAACCATTCATATGTACAATATCCGCGTATAGCCTGTACTTACCCGGGGGCATCGCGGGTAATGTCATCCCCAGGTGCTCAGATGAGACCGGCTTCGGATGCAGATGAAAGACAGCATCCATCTCCGGCTGACGAATTGCGTACAGATGCATCAGGTGGCCGTGGTCGAGAAGCAAACTATCCTTCGCGAGCAGGGATTCATCTTTCGAATCAGATGTCTGTTTTTCCCTGTATTTTCCAATGGTCAAATCGAGCTTATTGCCCGTGAGTGTCGGCCGCAAATCTGTTGGGTGATAGATGTCCGCAACAAAGCCCGCAGCCTCCACGTTCCACCATTTATCTCCGGCGTAGATCGTCAACGCAACTACGACGAACGCGAGAGCCGCTGCAAACACAGCTTGGCGCCGCCGCTCTGGTGTCGGCTGAGTCCCCGGAGCCAGCCGAGTCTCGCGCACAGCAGCCGCAGAGATCCCGATCGCCCCCATCGTGAGAACTATCCCCAACAGGCCGAGCAGAATTCCAAGCGAATGCTCCATCGGCAGAACCGAAATCGGAACGGCGGGTACAGGCAGACCTGCGCTCGCGGTTCCAGCAGCTCCATCCAACTCGAATCGTACTTGCCACGATCCCGATGCCATCAGCCAGAGCGAGCCGGTGAAGAAGACTGGGTCCACGACCGATGTCTTCATCGCATCTGGGCTCGGCGGATGCTTCGATGCCTCGCCCGTCAGCGGAACTGGCGAAATCTTGATTACACTTACGCGTGGTCCAGAAGTTCGCACCTCGATCGTTGCTACCCCCGGAATCACATTCGGTGGCCTCACCGTGACAAAAAGTTTGTAAGGCCCTGCATTGATCTGCTCGTAGACATCCTTATTGCCAACATGCGCCCGTGCTGTTGCACAAATGCCAAGCATAAGGAATAGAAGACTCAGTAATCGACGATCAGACTTCATCGCTGCACTCCTCTCATCCACCGGCCGAAGGTCATCCCGATCCATGTCGAGATCGAAGCGAATACTGCCGCCTTCAGCAGCCCCAACCACAATATCGCCCCGTGATCCGGATGAGAGAATTGACGCAGCCTATCAAAATCTGTAGACCGCACGAAGTAAGCGAAGTCTGCTGTCCCAAAAAAACGGTTTGCACTTGCAGGGGACATCAGGAACTCGGCAAACGGCCATTCGGCCGCAAATAGAAGAGCAGTGAACACAAATCCTGAGACTAACGCAATCTTCCAGGATTTCCAGCTATGAGCACGCTGCCAAATTAGATCGAGTGCAAAGGCCGGAACAATCAGCAGGATCGGAAATTTTCCTGGAATCATATGCGTCACCGGAAAGTAAACCGGTCCTAGTTTAGGTTGTGCAGGAAAAAGCGGAAGGATCAAAATCTCGCCGATGACGAAACTCATATAAATTGCAGCAGCTACAGTTGCCGCCCATCTGAAACGAGAGGTTTGTGAGAGCACTGCGAGGAGAACGGGAATCGCGATACTCAGGACAATGTAAGCCAAAACTTGATGTAACTTGACATCCCAATCGATCTCCTGCAAAAAGAACATCTGTCCGAAGACTACGAGTCCGCCCACATACAAAAATAGCGTCTGCAGCGGCCTGAATGATGTATCTCCCTTCTGCGCCGAACGATTCATCACCGCTAAAACCAGAAATGCTATTCCGATAGCAACCGAACGGCTTCCCAAAAGAAGAAGCGTATGTGGAGGACTGATGATCTTCACGTCAAGCCCATATGCGTTATGCCACCAGTTATCGAACGGACCCGCAGTAAGCATTGCCAGCCCACCCCATCCAGCCACAAACACTCCAAACGGAGCTCGCAGGCCGAAGATACTCACCGAGCTGTCACGCAAACGTCGATCACGACCAAACGTGCATTGGACGATCATCCAGATTCCAACAATCCCCGCGAGCACGCCAGACGCATAAATAGCCATATGCGCTGGCGTCCAGAACGTGTCACGTCCGATCGTGCGGTGCCAGGAGACATCCCACAAATCGCCAATTGTCGACGAGGTGACTGCGACCACCCCTAACCATACATACCAAGGAACAGACGCACCACCAGTTTGGACCTGCACTGCTTCTTCAGCATCAGAGACAGGGAGGACAACCGAATGATTTGCAACAGAAGACATAGGGCCCTTTCCAAATGTTGTAAGTCATAGATAGACTCATGACTAGGAATGGCAAACATTACGGCTCTTGTAGAATCAACAACGAAAATGTTGTTTCATCTCTTAAAGACACAATAATTGTAGTTAATTAGCGCCTTTGTAGCAATGGCGCGAGTCACGCCATTCATCCCAGCCCTAGAAGTGGTGTAAGCGGTAGCGAACCCGGCAACGCTGTGACGCGAGGCGCCCGAAGTGATCATGATGATTGAGTCAGCGCCAAGTTGAGGCATTCCGGGGAGTACTCGGCGGGCACCCAGCATTGGGCCTCGTAAATTGACGTCAAGGATACGGTTCCAAATCGTCACTTCTGCGTCCAGGAGCCCTCTGTCTTCTGCCAGAGAAGCTTTTAGAGCAGCATTATTCACCAGAAAGAAGGTCGCCCCATACCGGGCACGAACACCCGTCGACTACGACGTCCTAACAGTACAGCCGACAATCCTCTTAGTTCTCGGATCATCGCATCGGTCTGTTCGCAGGCTTATTTATCGATATCGGTTACGATAACCATCACGCCGCATTGGCCAGCGCCAAAGCACAGCTTCGA
>DASYBJ010000521.1:0-2968 GCA_036500845.1 Acidobacteriaceae bacterium | reverse complement strand
CCCTTCACATCCTGATGGAGGAGAAGTGATAGCGACGCGCAAGGGCGTCATCGCGAGGTGTGGTCTGAAGGAAGCGTGGAGCAAAGACGCGAGCCGATGGATAAGAACCGGATATCAGGAGAGCAGGGGCAAATCGGGGGCTCGTAGCCGGAGCGCAGCTTTGATAGCGTTCCCGGCATCATGCAGATTCTCGAGATTTATCAATTTCACGTCTGGTTACGTTGCCGCACAGGAAGAAATACGAGAATTGGCTCTGTAACTAGATTGGCCTGGGGCATCGTCAACTTAAGGATGTGAGATGAACTTAAGGAGTGAGATGCTGAGACGGTGAACAGGCCGGAGAGATACCGTCGACACCTGTGCAGTTGGATCTGTTCCACCGAGATATGTTGACCCGCCATCCCGAGTGTTTTCTGGCAACGGAAATTGGATGCACGCCTAGACGGCTTGCCGACTGTGTGTCGCGCTCGTGCTTGAGGCGGATGGAAGCCTGGTTCCATTCGGCTATGGCTTCGGACGGCGCTACGCGATCGGTTCAGTGTTGCGGCATCCCCTTCGGGTGCTAGCCTCGCACTGGATAACCGAAGCCTACCCTCGCCTCAAGCAGCTTTGCCAAAGTGCATACTTCGAGGCAAGCAGACCCACCGAACTTCCGTTCTTGAATTGGTACGAATTGATCGGGATACATTCGACAGCTTCTAGCGTGTTGTAATTTGAAAATCGCCACCTCCGATTTCCGGCGAGCGTTTGTTTGTCCCGGTTGCAATACCGCGAATTGTGGCTGAATGTGGCGGCGGCGATGGAGATAAAGCACCAAGTTGCGCGCGGGACGAGTTCTCCTGACAGTGGCCTTTCTGGGAATCTACGCGCTAGAAACGGACTTGGTGACGAACGCCAGGGGAAAAGACCGCCGGATACTTTGATCGTTTGGAATAATGCCAACGAATTCTGAAGGCCCTCAAATACGGAATAGGAATCGTCACTGCTAAGGCTGCGAGAAACGTGCAGCAGCGCCCAATCGCTGGATGACCTCACGCGATGAGTTTGGAGAGATCCGACTCCCCACCCTCTCTCACGAGCTCGGATTTCCTCGAAACGAAAACGGCTGCAGGGAAACTATTCAAGTGAGGATGTTGAGCATAGCGTTCACTACCCTCCCAAATCACGGCCAAGAAGCGGTCGTGCAATACCATACCTTTTAGTCATCCACCTGAGGTAGTGACGACTGGCCATGTCGGGGCGGACGGTGTTGCCCTAGGGAGGGCATCATGGCCTTAGCTAGAACCGGCGCTGCCAATCCTCAGAAATTGCACGCACCCCATGATCGGCTCGCCACGCTTCGCACCATTGCTTCAACACCGTCCCAGGCAACCTGCACACCAATGCAAAGCAGGACGAATGCGATCAGCCGCAAGATCCCCTGCACTGTTCTGGGAGCGATTTTTTGCGTGATCTTCGGCGCGTAGGTATAGCTCACCCTCTACTTAGAAACAGAGGCCTGCGTATCAGGTGAGATCGGTCGCGTGTAGGCGAGATCCTGTGCCCACGCATCCAAGAAAGCCAAAGTGACCGCGGAGGAGTTGGCTTCCGCCAGGCCGCTTCCAAAGAATGCGCCAACGTCCTGGAAATCGGTACCTCCGGCCAAGTCAGAGAGGCTGCGGAAAGCAATGAACGGAATCCGATTGGCGAAGGCGACATGGGCGAAGGCAGTTGTCTCCATGTCGAAGCTCTGGCCTTGCATGATCCGGAAAACATAGCTTTGGTAAGTCGGATTGGCCAGGAAGATCGGCGCCGTTAGCCCCCTTCCACCGCGATGAATGACCGGCTGAGTTGAAACGCACAGGCTCGGATTCTTGGGTCCGCACTGGAGAAGTACCGGATGGATTGTCTCCGCCACTTGCAACATCGTGGCATCGACGGGGTAATCAAACCGGAACTCGCCGTTCGGGAAATTGGCACTGGTCCTGACGAACGTGTTTCTCATGAACAGCCCAGTGCCGACGAGGCCGTCTGCCGTCGGGATCTGGTAATCGGAATTAGCAGTTGCGGTAAAGGGGGATAGTTGCAGTCCGAGCCAAGAGATGTCGCTGGCGCTTCCGCACGGTGCCGGAACCGTGCTGTCACCGTTCCAATAGTCCTCGAAAGCGAAAGCCCAACTGGCCGGGACGATGACATCGCCGATGTGGTTGGCGGGATCCACACCGCCGGCGATACCGCTGAGCAGTAGATGATTAACGTTGAAGTGGTCGATCATAGATTGCGTTATCATCGCGGCGTTTTCCACGCTGACACCCGTCAGCACAATGACCACCGGATTGCCGCGTAGAACGCCGGTTGTGAAAATGTTACCGTTGATGACGAACTGTTTCGGCGCTACCGTGTCCGCCAGAAGAATATCCGCTTCCGCGCCAAATGCGGAAACGATGCCGAATCTGGGCACACAGTCAGTAATGCACCCTCCATGAGGCGGACTATTCCCCTGGGCGGCGCCTTGAGAGACCTTGGCAATGAACGCCTTGTCTGTGTCAGACGCGGTGTGCTGCGCCATTGCATTCCCGCTCGCGGTGATCGCTAGAACAAGCAGGAAAGAGTATGGAATGGTTGATGCTTTCATGAAAAGAGCTCCGGTGAAATAACAATATGAAAGTGTACGACTGCACTAAATTTCTCAAGTAATACAACAAGTACACCCCGCAAATATTCCTAGCCTCTATACACCCCTAGTAAGGATTGCGACTCTTACAAATGACAACTCTCTAACAAAGAGTCCCACACGGTTAAATTCCAACAAAGGTACCAAAACTCTCACAGGATTTTTTGTAACTGCTGGATCTCAAATAATTTCCTGGCATTTGGTGGCTCCCAATTCGAAGGCATGTTTAGCCGATCAATTTTGGGAGCTTGATTCCCACAGAGTCCCGGAGTCTGTCATCGGAGAAATCGTACTCTCCCAATAAGTTGACATGTC
>DASYBJ010000520.1:0-5350 GCA_036500845.1 Acidobacteriaceae bacterium | reverse complement strand
GAGGACGGAAGCGTAGTCGCCGGACTCCCCAATATCGAGCGGACCCTCAACTGGGTGCATCTATCGTCGCGGTTCCCGGTTCGTATTCGCGTCCAGAACCCCGATCCTGATCTGTTCCGTATCGGAGCAACGGCTGTAACGGTCGTGAGATAGTTCAATGGTCAAAGACTTCTCATTCCCGGAGCACACACCCTGGCTGCAACAGGTCTGGCAGGATCTCCAGCCCACGCCCGGACGTCTCAGCACGTCTCTTCGCATGACACTCGCGTCCATCCTCGTGCTGGTACTAATGCTGGTACTGCAAATGCCATTTATGGCATATGGCTTGTACTTCATTTTTCTTATGGGACGCGAGAGCCCTTCTGTATCCCTGCGAACCGCCTTTGTTCTGGTTGTGTCGATCGTGCTCTTGATCCCCGCCGAGATGGGTGTGGTCATTGTCAGTGACAACGATCCGATGGCGCGTGTTCTCAGCGTTGCCTTTGCGACCTTCATTGGCGGGATGATTCTAGTGAGCACGAGCCTACCCTCGCTCGGCGGAGCCGTCGGGTTCATCTATTGCGTTCTCATTGGCTTCTGGGAACGTCAGGCGCCCGAGGACACACTGGTAAAGAATTCGCTTCGCCTGGTAGCCGCCTTTGCAATCGCCGCAGCCTGTGGCGTCGCCGTGGAATACCTCTTTGGTACGCGTTCCCCGGCCGATCGCCTGGAAGAGCAGTTCCGCATTCGATATCAGGCTTTGCAGCAGATGTTCACGCTTTGCGCGCGGAAGGAGGTCAGTCTGAAGCAGCGGTTCGATGCCGCCGCTCGTGTGTCACGCCTCGCGGCTGCGGGTTCGGCAGGGATGATGGATCTGTATTACCAGATCGTCGACCGCAACCTCGACACCGGCAACCTTCCCGTCGGAACGCGCGTGCACATTACGATGCTGGCTGAACTAATGGACCATTCCGCAGCCTTTGGTCTCCAGAGCGACCCAGACGATGATCCCAAAGTTCTCGAACGTTGTGCGCGCATTGCTGAACAATGCGGCCGGCTGATTCCTGCCGCCATCCCGCAATCAGAGAAGCGCGTGGATCCCGGCCCTGAGACAACGAATACCCTGCTCGATCGTGTGGAAGGGACCATCCACTCCATCCTGGTGATGCCCGTCGATCTGGATGCCGGGAAGAACAAGCAACTGGCTGTCTTGCCCTCCAGAAATGTTCCTTTCCTGATTCCGGGTGCGATCAAGGATAAGGATAATATCGCCTTCGCTCTCAAGATAAGTCTCTGCGCCACGCTCTGTTACATCGTGTACAACGCGATCGATTGGCCGGGAATATCGACATCGGTGACTACCGTGATGGTTACGGGACTGAGCACCACAGCTGCGATGAAACAGCGTTTCACTCTTCGCATATTGGGCTCGCTGATCGGTGGCCTGATCCTTGGGCTGGGAACGATCGCGTTTCTCTTTCCTCACATGGACTCGATTACCTCGCTCATCGTGCTGGTGGCGCCGATCGCGTTTCTAGGGTCATGGATCTCCGGAGGACCACGGTTCAACTATGTTGGTATTCAGATTGCATTTGCCTTTTACCTCGTGGCGTTTTTGGACTTTGGCGCGTCCACCGAGTTGGCGCCTGCGCGCGACCGATTCGTCGGGATACTGTTTGCTGTTGTCGTCATGTGGTTCGTGCTCGATCAGATCTGGCCAGTACGCACGGTGACCGCCATGCGCCGGGTATTGGGAACCGTCCTCCGAAGCGGGGCCGGCCTTTTTCTGCTCATTGACAACGTCAAGCAGCACGATCTGCTTCTGCGGGAAACTGACGGTCTGCGCGACCGGCTGGGAAAGAATATCTCCGCCCTCCGTACTATGAGCGAAGTCGTCGAATACGAATTCGGTGTCGATCGTGAGCAACACCTTCGCTCAAGTGAATTGATGCTTCAGATCTCCATCACCGCTGCAGCTCTGATCTGGAACCAGGTCGCAGTTCTGCACGATGAACAGGGAATAGACTTTTTTGCCGAACCCGGCCTGGTGAAGATGCGCGGGCAATTGGCGGACCATCTGAACGTCATGGCTGAGGCGATAGCGCGGAAGACGGGCTTTCCTTCAGAAGATGCAGCCAGCCTTGCCAGCCCTTCGCTCTTGAATAGCGAGCACAATGGCGAATACACCCGGAACACGATTGCGCGCTATGCAGACCTGCAGAATCTGGCCCTGGCCCTAAGCCGGGAAGCATAGTCAGGCTAGAGCAAAAACCAGCGTACGTGTATCCGGGGCCACAAATGCTTATGCAGGTTTTCCGTTAAGAAAACCTGCACATCACCAAAGCTGGAAAGGACACAGCAACGCTGGTTTTGCTCTAGACAACTGCTTTGCACTCTGTTCCGGCCTCTACCCGCAGATGGAAACACGACATCCGCGAATTCCCCGAAAACCACGATAACGAATCAGACTAATTCTGATGGCTTTTCAGCCATTTACGAACGGCATTCGGCTTGCATTCAACAAGAGTGCAGCCGTGATTACTTCAAAACGGAGACACAAGCAGATGGCATTGCAAGTGAACAGCAGATCCCACCTCGAAGGGAAAAATCTATGTCGACTCGATATTTGATTTCCGGAGCGGCCGGGGCAACCGGGAGCAAGACTGTCAAGTTTCTGCTGGAAGCGGGCGCCCAAGTACGAGCGTATCTCCACCGCTTAGACGAGCGTTCCGCCACTCTCAGCGCGTTGGGAGCAGAGCTAGTAACAGGCGACCTGCTGGATTTCGAAGCGGTACGTCGAGCAATGGAGGGTGTGAAGGGGGCTTACTTCGTATATCCGATCAAACCAGGAATACATCAGGCCACTGCGTACTTCGCACAAGCGGCAAAAGAGGCAGGCGTCTCCACGGTCGTGAATATGTCTCAAATTTCCGCAAGGCGAGAGGCGAAGAGCCATGCGGCGAAGGATCACTGGATTTCCGAGCAGATCTTCAACTGGTCCGGCGTGCCAACCACGCACCTGCGGCCCACACTCTTTGCGGAATGGGCCCTTCGCTGGATGGATCAGATCAAGACGGGCGTTCTACGGCTTCCGTTCGGGACGGGCAAGCATGCGCCAATCGCGGCGGAGGATCAGGCCCACGTTATCGCCAACATCCTGCTGAATCCAGACGAGCACAAGGGCAAAGTGTATCCGCTGTACGGGGAGAAAGAATATACCTTTGCGGAAATTGCAGGCGAGATCGGAAAAGTGGTAGGCAGGCCGATCGCTTACGAGCAAATCGACGCTTGGGAGTTGAAGAAGCTGTCGGGCAACGCCAATACCGACACGCTGTGGCAGCATTTCCAGGAGATTGCGAAGGACCACCAGAATGGAGTGTTTGCGGGGACGAACGATGTTGTGCAGAAGATCGGCGGGAAGCGGCCGACGGGACTGCCGGAATTTCTGCAGGCGAACAAAAGCGCCTTTCTCGCGTAGAAGATTGATGGAGGGAGTCGCCGGCCTGACTCCCTCGTTTGAGGTCCATGACTGACGCGCGACCGGCTGTTTAGTGAGAGTTGTTCGCAAGCTTATGGCTTCGAGGTGGTGCTTGTCTGAGGCGCTTCGAGGCGCGGGACCTTGATGCCAAATCGAGTTACTGCTGGCGGCAGCTTCGAAATAAGTTGGCGCTTCATTGCGAGATGAGAGGTGAGACCGATGAGACATGGAAACGACGCAGCCGCGCGCGCCGTGAGGCAAGACCTTGAGCGCGCAACAAGCAACTTCGTTGAACACGAGGTGAACCAGGGCCAAGGCTCCTTGTACGTCCGCGATTATCCGGGAGCCAGTTGCAGTTCCGTCAACTTTCGTCCGTCCCGTACGGGACCTACGAAAGAGGGTTTTTTTTGAGCGCCTCTTCTACGCGATTTCGTTCGACTCTGGTTTGTCTGGCACCGCCTCAGTTATCCAAAAGGCCGACTACGGCAAAGAGAACCGGAGACGACTCGTAAGCATGGCACGCCTTTTCACTTCAAAAACGAGAGACACAAGCAGATGGGAGAACACGAATGAAAGAAACATACAAGGCAGTGGAAGTCTCCGCCCCGGGCGTGCTTCGAGTAGTGGAACGGAAAGTCTCCGAGCCGGGAGCGGGTCAGGTTCGGATTCGGGTCGAAGCCTGTGGAATCTGTCACACCGATGCAGGCACGGTCACTGGCACCTACCCAGGTTTGACCCTGCCGCGCGTTCCAGGTCATGAAGTGGTTGGCCGCATTGAAGCCCTAGGCAGCGGAGTGTCCAGATGGAAAATCGGCCAACGGGTCGGTGTCGGGTTCTTCGGCGGGGAAGACGGAGTGTGCGAGCCATGCAGACGCGGAGACATTGTGTATTGTCACAATCCCGTGGTGCCGGGAGTCACCGTGGATGGAGGATATGCGGAAGCGATGATCGCTGAAGCGCGCGGCATCTCTTCTATCCCTGATGACCTTGGGTCCGCGGAAGCAGCCCCTCTGCTCTGCGCGGGGATCACGACCTACAACTCTCTTCGCAACGCCGGCCTGCGGGCTGGAGATCTGGTCGCTGTGCAGGGTGTTGGTGGCCTTGGGCATCTTGGTATTCAGTTTGCGCGGCACATGGGTTTCCATACTGTCGCAATCGGGCGCGGAGCCGGGAAAGAAAGGCTTGCGAAAGATCTGGGCGCACACGTCTACATCGATACCGCCGTCGACGATGCTGCAGCGGTACTGCAGCGTATGGGCGGTGCTAGGGCGATTCTCGCAACAGCTCCCAGTGGCGATGCCATGGGGCCTCTGTTATCCGGTCTCGCTGTTCGTGGCAAGCTCATCGTGGTGGGTGTACCGCAAGACCTGATGCAACTGAATGCGTTCCCGCTCGTCTTTGGAGGGCGCTCGATCCATGGCTCATTGGCCGGCACGGCCATTGAGACCGAGGACACCCTGGCCTTCAGTGTCCTCGAGAATATCCGCCCGATGATCGAGACCGTTCCTCTCGAACAGGCTGCGGATGCTTACGCTCGCATGATGCAAGGCAAAGCTCGCTTCCGCATGGTACTGGTTACAAAAAACGGAGCGGCTTAGAGTTCGCCAAGCGACGGAGATAGTTGATGAACGAACTGCTTGCCAGAATCCTTGACGCTCACGGCGGAATGGATCGCTGGAATGGCTACAAAAAAGTTGAGGCCACAATTGTGAGCGGTGGCGGCTTGTTTTCGCTCAAGGGAGCGCCACAGGACTCAACCCCGCGTCGCATGGCTGTTTGGTTGCACGAGGAACGCTCGTCGGTCATGCCATATGGGGCTCCCGATCAGCGGACCATGTTCACGCCAGATCGTATAGCCATCGAAAAGCTCGATGGTGCACTGGTTGCTGAGCG
>DASYBJ010000519.1:0-5956 GCA_036500845.1 Acidobacteriaceae bacterium | reverse complement strand
AGATCTGTTCTACGACCGGGCCAAGGAAGCCGTCTGCGAGCACTGCTTTTTCGAACAGGCCCAAGGTCATCAGAGCTAACCCGAAACGCAGTTGATTGGGTGTAGCTTTGTGGGGAATTTCAAATTGCGGGATCAATTCGGTGGGGCGCATGATTGGTCCGGCTACGAGGTGTGGAAAGAAGGTAACAAAGAGGGCGTAATCGAGGAAGCTGCGGGCCGGCTTTGCGCGGCGCAGATAAATGTCCAGGGTGTAGGACATCGTGGCGAAGGTGTAGAACGAGATGCCAATAGGCAGCACGATGCTTGACTGCGGCGGCCTGTATTGGAAGCCCGCCACCGATGCCAGGTGGGCGAAGTTCTCCATGAGGAAGTGGCCGTATTTGAAGTAGGAGAGCAGCCCGAGGCTGACGACCACGGAGAGCAGCATCCAGGCGCGGCGCTTCCATGGATCCTCTGCATGCGCGAGCCCGCGCGCAGCAAACCAATCGACCACGGTGGACAGCCAGAGAAGGATGACAAAGGGCGGATTCCAAGCGGCGTAGAAGATGTAGCTGACGACGAGGAGGTTGATCTTCTTGACTCGCCAAGGAAAGGGCAAGGCGTGGAGGAAGAGAACGATGGAGAAGAATACGACGAAGATTAAGGAATTAAAGACCATGGGGGTTCCCCAGGATGCTCGGTCTGATGCGTGAGGAATAGGGGGACCAGGCTGCGGACGATTTTCCGTGGCGCAATTCGATGAGTTCGATGGGGCGTGGAGTGCCTTCGTCGGGCCGGTGTTCTAACTCGTTCGGCGCGCTCGATAGGTGAGAGTCCGCGCGCATGTTGTCCGCTGTGCACGCAATGTCATGGCACGAGCCTAATTTCACCGCGGTCCACAATCCGTTGTTGTTTTTCAAAAACAAGCATCACGTCCTCGTGTGTCAGGTTGTCGCTCGCAAGCGTTCTTTGAGAGAACACTGCGGTGGAGGATTCATTCCAAATAACCCGGGGGGCGAGTGAGGGCAATATGGGAATGTGATACCTACACTCCGGTTCGATGTCGAAGAGAATCAATTGCCGATTTTTCAGAGATATGTTGAGGGTCTGGGATATCAATTGTTGGTAACAGATGGGATGAGAAGGCCGGTCTCCCGTGGGCGGGTGGCCCAGGGAACTGGCAGTACAACGGACGGCGTTAGACAGACCCAAATTCTGATGGGGTTTGTCTAGAATAGGGATGGAATCTGAACGAACACAGCAACATGCTCAGCAGTCACCGTTAAGTGCAATACCATCTCAGTTTCGGACGGTTCAATCTGTATCTACAAATGGCATTTTTCTTTGTTTGCTGCATAGCTATGTTTCTTGGGCGCAAGATTGGCTGGGCTTTGTGTCGCAGCTTACTTTACGCTAGCCCCTGGGTGGTATGTGGCGCTGCTTGCCTCATATGGGCATTGGGACTCGCATATGGGCTTAGGTTACTGATTGTGACCATGCACCCTGGATTGCTCCTCATAATCTTTGCCTTTGGGGTTGCCACCTATATCTCAATACCCAATTACGGTCTGCTCAGCGAGAGCACCATACCGGACGAGGGTCTACCACGGCACGTCTTCATCAGGAGCGTTCCTTTCTTTGCTTTTGTCGCGGCTTCTGTGGTCTTTGCCTTCACTGTCAGGCGCATGGCATAGTACTGATACGAGACTGCCAGTCCCTCGGTCCATTCTGAAACTGGTTTGATTGGAAGCCATAATGTTTGGGTTCGGCAAGAGAAAATCGAAGCTTGACGACCACCAAAAGATTAAACTTGCCGATGGTCTTGCAGACATGCTGGCGATGCAAATGGTGTTCGCCAAAGTAGACCAACCGGGAGTCACGAAAATCGAAGCTAAGAGGGGACACATCAATCAGAAGGCCATTGGATACATTTACGGGTTTATTGATTGTGCCCTACAATCTCGCAGGGAGGATACAAGCGATGTTTCAGTGAGTGTGCCCATTGTCTATTACGTTATGCACAGACTGTTTCCCGGACAGGAGGAAACTTACACAGATTACCTGTTAGGGCACGCGAATGATGAAATGGTTGTGCTGGGTATGATGAAAGGTGGACAGCAATATTCTCAGTTCATCGCTCGACCGGGCCATAAAGGCGTACCGATGGGACTCGCCTCATTCATTCTCGACGAACAAGAGAAGCAGTCCAGCAAGACGGCTGTTCGTTGATTACAATCGGAGCGCCGCACTCTCCTCCCCATCGGGTCCACAGTGCGAGGCACACTGTCAAAAGCTCGTCCCCCAACCTTTCATTGCGTAGGGATCGCCTTTGCGAAGAGCGGGCGGGTGGCCCACTCAAGCCTTGTTTTGGCTTGAGTGGGGAAGTTTCTGGGGGTAAGCTGGCCTCGTGCCTTTGGGTCTGAAACGGTTTCACGAATCTGGACAAGCCCACTTTGTTTCGTTCTGTTGCTACCAGCGTCATTCATTGTTCCTAACGGCCATCAGCAAGCGAACGTTCGAGACCGCGCTGGAGCGGGTTAGACGCAGCTTCGGTCTGTGCGTCTACGGGTATGTGGTGATGCCGGAGCATGTCCACCTGCTGCTCGGAGAACCGCAGCATAGGACGCTGGCCGATGCGCTCAAGTCCTTGAAGCAAGGTGTGTCACGGCGATTGATCGGCGAGGCTGAGCACTTCTGGCAAAAGCGCTACTACGATTTCAATATTCGGAATCATCGGCAGTTCGTGGAGAAACTTCGGTATATTCATCGCAATCCGGTGAAACGCGGCCTATGTGAACACCCTGAAGACTGGGAGTGGAGTAGTTTTCTCCACTACGCGAACGGGTGTGAAGGACCCGTGGAGATTGAATCCGAGTGGACTGCAAGAAGACGCGAACGGGCAGCAGAGAGACTCTGTGCTGCAATGAAACTGCCCCACTCAAGCCAAAACAAGGCTTGAATGGGCCACCCGCCTTCACGGGACGAAAACCAATGACAGACGCGAGGTTCCCGGTCAACACGTGGACGACGAGGTAAACGCACCATCTGACGGTTACAAATTCTTTTCCAGGAATTCGCCACAACGCATGAGCAGCCTGGCTTGAGCCGCGCCAGTGATCCAATGACGTTCCCCAGGAAACACCTCCAACTCGCAAACCACACCACGCTCCTTTAGCACCCGCTCCGCCCTGTAAGCCTCGGCAACCGGGACCACCGTGTCATTGGTCCCGTGCAGAAGCAGAACGGGTGCCATGCCCGTCGAGACCTGGTCCTCCCATCCCGGAGGCAGACCCCCTGAAAGCTCGATCACCGCCCGAATGCGCCGTTCTTCAGCGGCCAGTGCCATCGCCAGATAACCTCCCAACGAAAATCCCAATATCCCGATCCGCTGCGCATCGATGCCAGGCCGCTCCGCCACATAGCTCACCGCATCCCTCACCGCAGCGAGCCACGCCGGGAAGTGCTTTCCATCGAGAATCTTTTTTGATGTTGCCAGCAGCGAGCCTGTCTTCTGCAGATAGCGTGGCGCATACGCCGCAATGCCAAGCCGGGTGAGTGTAGGAGCAAACCGGCCCATCCAATACGATCCCGCGCCCATAGATCCATGCAGCACCAGCATTCCGGGATGCGCATCAGTTGTCTTCGGTTCGCGCTGTTCCACTGCGATTGACACCGCACCGCTCTGATAAGTTTTCATGCAAAGAAAGATGCGCTCCGTCCCCACCCGCGCAGCGGATGGATCACCCCCCAACTCTAAATCCTCGAGCGTTTACTTAACCTGAGGGAGCGGCATCGGAAACAATCCACATGGGCGATAAACGCCGTTGTGTTTACCAAAGCGTGTTTCGAGGCGCTCCTCTTCTGGAAAAGCGCATGGCCTGTACGCATCAACTCAGAGGCGGGCCAATCGCGCAGCGAGGTATTTTCCCGTCAGCGACTTGGTCGCTTTCAGGAGCTCGCGCGGCGCTCCCTCAAACACAACTCTGCCACCTTCGGCGCCTGCGCCCGGCCCCATGTCGATGATCCAATCGGCGCGCGCGACGACATCCAGGTTGTGCTCAATCACAATCGAAGTGGTTCCATTGTCGACCATCGCATCCAGGAGCGCGAGCAGGTTCGCCGCGTCGGCCATGTGCAAACCGGTCGTCGGTTCGTCGAGAACCAGGATTTGCGAAGGCTTCTCGAGCTCACCCGCCAGCTTCAAGCGTTGACGTTCGCCGCCCGACAGAGTGTTGAGTCTTTGCCCGAGCGCGATGTAACCGAGTCCGACGTCCTTCAGTGCCTTCAGCGTCGCGAGAATAGGTTTCTCCGTAAAGTAAGACGACGCGTCCACGACGGACAGGTTCAACACCTCGTTGATGTTCTTCCCTCGAAGCGTCAGCGCAAGAACCGCGTCGGTGAAACAGCGTCCCTCACAGCTTTCACAGCGAACCGCGACGGGATCGAGGTGTTGCAAATCCGTGTAGATGACACCCAGACCTTCGCATGCGGGGCATGCTCCCTTGGAATTCGCGCTGAAAAGTGCTGGCTGAACTTTGTTGGCCGTCGCAAACGCCTTGCGAATTGCGTCCGCCATTCCCGAGTACGTGGCCAGGTTTGATCGTCGCGATCCCGCCGCCAGCGATTGATCGACGAAAACGGTGTCCGGGTAATATTTGGGAAGACAGCCGTGAATCAGCGAAGTCTTCCCGCTGCCGGCGACGCCGGTGACGACGGTAAGAACGCCTTTGGGAATCTTCACTGTGACGTTGCGGACGTTGTTGAGTGTCGCGTTCTCGACCAGGAGGTGCCCTTTTCCCGCGCGCGGTTTCTCTTTCAGTGCCTGATACTCCGAAAGGTGTTTTCCCGTCAGAGTGTTACATTTTTTGAGCTCTTTGAACGGACCTTCGAACACAACCGTTCCACCGGCCCTTCCGGCCCCCGGCCCCATGTCGACGATGTGATCGGCAATCGCCATCACTTCAGGATCGTGTTCCACGACGAGAACTGTGTTTCCCACGTCGCGAAGCTTGGTCAGTGTCTTATTGAGTCTTTGGATGTCGTGCGGGTGCAAGCCGATCGTCGGCTCATCGAAGATGTAGAGCGTTTCCGTGAGGCTCGATGACAGATGCCGCACCATCTTAACCCGTTGTGATTCTCCACCGGACAGTGTCGCGGTCTCACGACTCAGACTCAGATAACCAAGTCCGATCTCGATGAGATGATCGATCCTTTCGGACACACGAGCCAGCAGCGGAACGACATTCGGCGCGCGAAGCGAATGGATGAACTCAGCGAGCTCGCTCACCTGCATCGCTGAGCATTCTGCGATGTTCTTCCCATCGACACGGCAGGCGCGAGCGAACTCCGACAAACGCGTTCCGAAGCAGGCACTGCACGGTCCCTGGGTCACAATCCTCTCAAACGCCTCACGAAGGTGTGCCGGCATCTTCTCCGCGTCTTTGCCTAGGTAGAGGCGCTTGAATTTCGGAATCAGGCCGTCATAACCCGAGCTGAATTTTTGCCCTTGCTTGTTGACTTTGACCTTCGTGTCGTCCCGGTAAAGAAAGTCCTGCCACTCCTCTTTCGTATATTTTTTGAGGGGCTTGTTGACGTCAAAGAACCCCGACTTGACGAACGTGTGCAGATTGTAACCGCCCACATTGAACGTTGGAAAACGGACTGGGCCTTCTTCAAGGGACTTGGTCTTATCCACGAGTGCGTCGATATCGATCTGGGAGCCGCGACCGAGTCCCTCGCACTCTGGACACATGCCACTGGGGTCGTTGAATGAAAGCGCCAGAGCGTGCTGAACCGTGGGTTTGCCGAGACGAGAAAACAAGACGCGCAGCAACGTGGCGATGTCGGTCGCGGTTCCCAATGTCGAGCGCGGATTCCCGCCCAAGCGTTGCTGATCGACGATGATTGCCGTCGAGAGATTCGCGAGAACGTCGGCATCAGGCTGACCGTAGCGAGGCAGAAAAGTCTGCACGAACGT
>DASYBJ010000518.1:0-7534 GCA_036500845.1 Acidobacteriaceae bacterium | reverse complement strand
CTTGTCCGGGATGGCCAGTCACGACAAGAGTCCCAGTCTGTTGCCCGCTCTGTGAAAAACCGAGTCCAGTCACGATCAAAAACACAACCAGCGTAAGCCATTCGCGGCGCCCGATCCTTCGCATGATTCCTCCCGGAACTTCGCCCCCTAAATCTTAGTTCCGTGGCCGGGGGTCAAAGGCTCGCTTGCTTTTCCAGCTGAAGGTCCGCCGGTTCCTGGAACGGAAGATCCACCGTCATCGGACTGTAGTCAGAGATCGGTTCCGGCGGACAATTATTCAGGTCACCCAAACTTCGCGCGAAATGAGAAGCAAAGACATACGACCCCTTCAGATCACGCGCGCTCTCAATGTCATCCTTCACGAAGATCCAATCGAGCTTGAATTTGGCGACTCGGACCTTTCCCCAGATCAGCTCGGCATTAAAGGTGGGGGCGAACCCCTTGCTTCCCCGCTCGTTGGAGTCGGCAAGCGTTCCGGATCTACCGTTTGAGGTTCGTTCAGCAACAACCCGGAAATCGAGTGCCTTGCCGCCCTCGAAGTGGAATTTCTCAACCTTATCGAACAATCCACGCTCCAGGTTTGGGGCCGCCCCGGGAATGTTCGCTGACGTGGGTTCGATCTGGTACTGAATTCCAGACAGCTTTCTCGCCGTCTTGGCTGCGCTGCAAACCAGGCCAACGCCGGTGGCCCATTGAACACCTTTCGTGGTCCAGAAATCGACACTCCCATATCGCTTATAGAGCATGTTTTCTATGCTCGTGGGGGTCGAATCCCCACCTGTGGTGTTCATATCGCCGGCCACGACGACTGGATTAGGAATGTCGTGAATCTCCTTTAACAGCTGTTCCATCTGCTGGCGGCGGACCTTAGGTTTGGTCCAATTCTCCAGATGGGTTGCCGCTACGGTGACGCGTTGGCCAGGCGCTTCCGGCACGTCCAGGTCCACAAACAGAGTGGTTCGCTGCCCACGACGTACCTCCTTCTGAGAGTAGTTAGCCGTGGCCCCGTGGAATTGTATTGTCGGACAAATTCGAGGTCGAAGGCGGTGCGACCGCCTCCCTTGACGGTGATTCCCATCGGAAATCCAACCGCAGGCGCGTCTCCGAGATTGGTCCAGTTGCCTGAGGTGTCTGTCACCAGCGGGAGGACGAAACCGATATGCCCGCCCAACTTCGGGGGCCTTTCGCTCTTGCGCCTGAAGCAGTCTGCCTGCCGGGGTCGTCGCCAATACTGCCAATACGATCCATGTTCTTCTCATTCCTCTTCAATCCTCTTAGTACTCAGTACTCCGATGTCGTTGTCGTCTCAGTCACCGTTACTCTTGCTCCACTTCATGCTGCCCGTGAACGGATCAAAATATGGGTGTTCATCTCTGCCTGTCCTCAGTGTGGCGGCAAGAGTGCCACACTAGCGGAAGTCGGATAAGCCTCAGCGAGGATCTAACTAACTATGTGAATAACTATCCTAGCGGATTGCCAGTTGCGCAGCTTCAGTTTGCTCTTGTGGTTGATCTGTTGAATCAGATCGACGAACATCTTCGGCCGGAGTGAGTGCCTTGAAAGCGCCCGCCGCTACTGCAGCGCCGGCAAAATCAGCGACCAGGTAAATCCAGAGATTCGCCCAGGACGAGAGCCCGAGAACCGAAATGCCCACCGCAACCGCCGGGTTAAACGCTCCACCGGAAATGTTGCCGACGGCGAACGCCCCCGTCAGCACCGTGAATCCGATCGCTAGGCCATAAAAAGAATTGCCCGACGTGCCCTTGGCCGTAGCGACGTTCAGTACGACATAAACCAGCGCAAATGTGAAAAGAAACTCTGCCACCAGGGCGGGCACAGTTGCCAGTTGGAGCGCTGTAACCGCCGCCCCTCCCTTTAGGAACTTGATCGCAAAGGCAGCCAGCGCAGCCCCAACGACCTGAAACACCACGTACGGCACGACATCCTTGGTCTCGCACTTCCCGCGCAGCCAGACCCCCAGGGTAACCGCCGGATTGTAGTGCCCTCCGGAAATATGACCGCCCGCAAAAATCATCACCATTAGGGCGGAACCGATGGCGAGTGGAGCGAGCGGACCGGCGCCGTGGCCGATAACTGTGCACCCAATAGTCAGAACCAGAAAAAAGGTTCCGATGAATTCAGTGAGGTACTTGTTCATGACCTATCTCCTTCGACTCTCGATCGGCTGACAGCGATTTGTGGGTTTCGGCTCGCGACGCGGTGATGCGCTCCAGCCGCAATAGAATTATGGTGGTCCACAAGCGCGCGGCTAGTGACGTTGTCATCACCGGCCAATGTGGCTTCGTCTGTTCGTTTGCCATTTTGTATCCGAAACTTTCTGTCCTTTCGGTCTGTCCAGTTCGGAAGAAGGTCGGAGGCCATTACGCTCGGTTTACTCTCTTTCGGGAACACCCACGTATGAGGGCATCAATTTCTCCTAGAGCTTGCGCTTTAAACCGGAGCCGGACAACTAGCAGAACTCCCAGCATGCCAGCAATGCTGTTACCGGGCATCACCAATTCTGCAGGCAAAAAGCAAGCCAAGGCCGTGGAAAGACGCGAGGTGGAAAAGTCAAAAAGCCGACTTCCCCACCTCACTTGCAAGTCCCGCATACAACGCGGGATTCGCACTACTGGAATGGTCCGCCGCTTGTTCCCCTGGGCAGACTATTTTGGTCGGCAGGAGGTTTCCCATGAAGATTTCGACGATTGGCATCGACCTAAGCAAGACCAGCTTTCACGTCATTGGACTAGACGCCCGAGGTGAGATTGTGTTGCGAAAGAAATTCTCTCGCAAACAGCTACTCCATTTCACCTCGAACAAGCAGCAAATGCTGATCGGCATGGAGGCCTGCGGTGGAGCGCACTTTCTCGGCCGCGCCCTTCGAACTCAAGGACACGATGCCAGACTCATGCCCGCGCAGTTTGTGAAGCCGTTTCGCAAATCGAACAAGAACGATTATCTGGACGCTGAGGCGATTGCCGAAGCAGTCCAGCGACCAACCATGCGCTTCGTACCAATCAAGACGGACAACCAGCTGGATTTGCAAGCCTTGCACCGGGTGCGCGATCGCTGGGTGGCGAGGCGCACCGCGGTGATGAACCAGATGCGCGGTTTTCTCCTGGAGCGAGGAATCACGATACGCAAGGGGCCTTCTCATCTTTCGAGCCAATTGCAGGGACTGCTGGAAGATGCTGACACACCCTTGTCGGGCAGGCTGCGTCTATTAATCCTTGAACTGAAGCACGAGTGGGACGAACTGGAGACGCGGATCGAAGCAGCCAACGCGGAACTGCAACAGATCGCAAAACAAGACGATGCATGTTGTCGTCTCATGGAGATTCCTGGCTTTGGAGCGCTGGTCTCGACGGCGCTGGTCGCGGCCATCGGTAATGGCATCACCTTCCGCAAAGGCCGGGATCTGTCCGCCTGGCTGGGACTAGTTCCGCGCCAACACTCTACTGGCGGTAAGACCAGACTGCTAGGCATCAGCAAACGTGGAAATGAGTATCTGCGCCGCATGTTCCTGCACGGAGCGCGATCCGTAGTGGCGCAAATGGGTCGAAACCGCTCGGCACTTGGATTATGGCTCGCTGATCTATCTGGACGGAGTCATCGCAATATTGCCGTGGTCGCTTTGGCAAACAAGATGGCTCGAACGGCCTGGGCGATCTTAACTAACGGAACCAGCTACTGTGCACCAGCTTTGGCGGCTGCCTGAAAACCTGGGTTGGAAATGTGGAAATCCGCAGAGAACGCGGATTCCCACATTTCCAACCCTACTGCTACGAGGATTTTTATAACCTCCCTAGGTTTGCGAGACAGATCGATGCGTGAGTGAACGGTCACAACCGGCGTCGCTCAAGCCTGCGTGGGAATGAGAACCCTCAAGTTCGACCCACTTTATAGACCAGCGACGCGCGGACTCCATTATGGCCAGGAGCTTGGCTCCACAAACAGGCCGGATACATTTGAGCAGACCAATCCACCCCGACAGAGATCTTGCTTGCAAACGGGCGGCGGACCATACATTCCCACCGCCTCTACGACGACTGGCTGACTTAGCCAAACCGGACACTTTACTCGCTACAAAAAGCGGACATTTCTACTTGCTAACGACATTTCCGGATTGGCGGTAATACTCCCAGAACTTGATGTTGGACCTAATGGTCTCGTTGAATGCATTGGCTGCTCTCAGCCAGGACTCAAACATTGGCGCGCAATTTCTGATGGCAGTTCTTCCCAGAGATCGTGGCTGCGATGCACAGAGCCAATGGGATAGGCGACGTTGCTCATCGGTCACTCCCTCTTTCCTGGTCGCCGTGGTTTCACACGCTCGTGCGACATTTTTTCGACGCTGGTGAAGACTGCGCTCTCTCCTGAGAGATACTTCACGATCGGCGCCGGGAGCGCGGCATATTGTGGCCCGGGCGCGATCGGCGAATACGGGCAGCGGCACCGAACGTTCTTCAGGCTCTCACTTGCTTTCCAAAACGACACGGCCATAGAGCGGTTGCGTCGGTCGCGCGTCGTTCCTGTACAGCTTCGAGAACTGCTCGATCTCCGCCGCCGAAATCGACACCGGATGTTCAAGCACCAACCACGTCACGTCTTCACTGCAAGGAGGAGTAGTGAGTGAGCCCAAAAAAGTGTAGTAGCTATGATCGGCGGGCAACAACCCATCAGCATCAATCTGGACATCCTTCTCAAATTCTATTTTTCCCTTTTCCCTGGGCAGCTCCTTCCACAAGGTGTGGACCAGGGCGTTGTCTTCTCCTTTCTTCAGAAGAACTGCCACTACCGCCACATTGCCTTTCTCATCGGCGTGCACCAGATGCGCCGTCATCTCATAGCCATTGCCGTTGATCTTCTCCTCGCTCGGCCGGTGAAAGTGAAATTGCTTGAGCTCGTATCGCTTGCCAACCACCATGATGAAACTCCCGGGGCTGTAATTAATCATGATCGTGTGGCCGTTATCGACGATATTCAACGGCGACGGCTTGTAATCGAACTGAATGGCCGGAAGGTCAGCCTTTTGCGCATTGCGGATATCAATCGGTGATTGGCGGTGCCCATTCTTGCACGGAGAAAACTCCGGCTTAAGCTCACCCCAATGACTAGGCCCTCGCGACGCACCATAATCCCATGTGTGTTCAGGACCCTGATGCTCCTGCGCTCCACCCGCGGCGGTTAACCCAAGCGCGCAACCGACGATCGTAAGGAGACAATGCTTCCGGCAACGCATATCAAGACCCCGACAGAGAGAATGCTAGAATGTCGCAACTCCGGTGCTTCTGATCTGGTGAGGGGTTTCCCCCATAACCATCATGGATAAACGGCCAGTCATCATCTGCCTTGCTCTAGCCGTCCTGCACACCCACGCCCGCGCTCAATTCACCGACCCGCGAACATACCAGAACACTCCTGTGGGGATCAATCAGCTCGAGCTGGCCTACGCCTATGTTCGCTCCAATACTTCGATCGATACTTCCTTCATCGTCTCAGGAGCAAAATTCAATCTCAACCAGGGACTCGTCGACTATACGCGCTATTTCGCGCTTCTTCATCGCATGGCCTGGGTTGAAGCCAGCGTCCCCATCGCCAACCTCAACGGCTCCATCACCGGTACCGACATCGCTGGATCAAACACCGGCACCGGAGACTCCGGCTACACTGCCGCCATACTTCTAAAAGGAGGCCCGGCGCTCAGCCCGGCGCAATTCGCAAACGCCAAGACCACCACTTCCATCGGCCTGTGCCTCTCCACCACCGCACCCACCGGCCAATACGATCCCAACAAGCTTCTCAACCTCGGTTCCGATCGATGGTCATTCAAGCCCGAACTTGCCATCTCCAAACCATTCGGTCCCGAGCAGCGTTGGGTGTTCGACGCCTACGCCAACAGCTACCTCTACACCGACAACAGCTCATATCGTGGCGCACAGGTCTTGCGACAGCGAGCGCTCCTCGGCCTCGAGGGACACCTCAGCTACACCTTCAACAACGCCCTGTGGGCCTCTCTCGATACCCGCTACTCCTTTCGCGGCGACACCACTGTCAGCGGCGTCAATCAGGACAATCGACAGCGAAACTTCATCGTAGGCAGCGAGCTTGTCGTCTCCCCAAACTCCCGAAACTCATTCACCTTCGAATTCGCCAAAGCAGCCGTCCACAAAAACGGCCCATCCCTCACCGGCTTCACCGTGAAGTACGACTACACCTGGGGAAAGGACTACAGATAAAAGAATTGTTCTCGCAACTGGCTCTAACAGACCGAGCTACTCATTGACCCTGAACAAGAAGCCTTGTGATGTTATGGAGGTGTTGTCGGCAGTCCTTCCCCAATCCAAAATGTCCCGCCTAGCGCGTAATACTAAAAAGCAGGTACCTGCAATACGTGGCATGGAAAGTTTGATGATTGATTCCGCGATTTGCACACAAGCCGCCGTACTCTCTTTCGCCAAACGGTATTACGTCTGCTCACAATGCCCGTCTCGCGCCGCCTGCGCGGTTGTCTTCCCATACGCCACTGCCACTTCAATCTGCCGTAGTAGGTTCACGATCTCTTCTGGCCTATATATCTTCTTCGCCATTTTCCTCGGTTCCTCTATACCAGTCTCTCGCTCTTATTTACTGGTACATCCCACGCCGGGCACTCCACATCCGGACCGATTCGAGCTAATCTTCCTTTGGACGATTCCGTCATCTATTCAACCATCGCTCGATTTGCCTCGGATCACAACTGGCATTTCTGACAGGTTACATCCTCAGTCCCAGCAACCATAATGAACCCGGGATCTTCGCACAGCTGTTTCTAGTTCTTCTCCTGGAGAAGCCATGAAAGGAATGCACGGCCAAAACGGCGAGTCAGATCGGCTGTCTGCCGGAAGCCATGCGGCAGTCAAAGAAGCCTTTTGGGCGTTGACCCTTCTCCTTTGTTGTGTCCCGGCGCTCTCCTGCCCCGCCCAGTCCACCCCTGCTCCTGCTTGCCTTCCCAATCGCCAAAGTCTCTCAGTGAGGAGTTGCGACATTCTAATGGCAAGGAAATACACATCTTCTACATTCACGGTATTGGATCCGACGGTCCTAAGGATCGCGACTCTCGAGCGCTTAGAAAGAGCATTTGCGACTATCTGAAGGACTGCACTACCCCTGAGGGCACCCCGATTGGCGAGTGGGACTACGCCGACCGGGATGAGTTTCAAGTTGATGCCTCAGTCCCGGCTCTCGAGTACATGGACGAGCAGGTTTGGAAAGGCCAGGAAGAATGGCATGCGTCAGCCCCTTACGCCGTTCACTTCCAACTCGCTCGCTCCAATGGACCAGCCTTGTATGTGGACGAGCTGAATTGGTGGCCGCTGACCTTTTCGCTCAAATGCCGTCAGCTCATCGGTGGCGACGCCTCCTTCGTCGCTCCAAGCAAAGCAAGAATTGATACCTGCTCTAGTCGTGAACCGAATGCCGGTGTTGCGCAGCGATTCAAGTCGTACGACTGGATCTCCAGGGATGAGGCCACGCGTCTTCGCCGGCTCCC